>JACMOQ010000025.1 GCA_014377905.1 Acetobacteraceae bacterium
CGCTGTCCAACCTCGATGCCAAGCTGCGGGTGCAGATGCGGGCTGAGCTGAAACGCTTTCACCATGATCTCAATGCCACCATTATTTATGTCACCCATGATCAGCTGGAAGCGGTAACGATGGCGGACCGCATGGCGGTGATGAATGGCGGGCTGTTGCAGCAATATGATACGCCGGAAAATGTATTCGAAACCCCGATCAATTTGTTCGTCGCCGGGTTTGTCGGCAGTCCGGCGATGAATCTGATCCCGGCGCAGGTCACCAACGGCGGCGCGCTGCTGGAAAGTCCGCAAGGCTGGCGCTGCAAGCTTTCACCCGCGAACGCCCGCAAGGCATTGACAGCGTCCGGGCCGGGCTTGGTGCTGGGTGCGCGCCATAGCACGCTGATCCTGTCGTCGGTGCCGGTGCCAGATGCAATCGAAGGCCGGGTTTATACGCTGGAGCCAACCGGGGACATCACCTTCGTTCATGTGCGACTTGGCCATGACACCGTGGTGGTGAGCGTGGCGCCGGGCACCAAATTGGTCCCGAACGCGCCGGTCTGGCTTGGTGTCGATCAGACCAGACTGCATTTATTTGATGCGATAACCGGAATGGCGCTGCGCGCCGCGTAGGGAGAGTGGGATGAAGATCACCAATGTCAGCACGGCGGTTATTGCCGGAAACTTTCCTTGGGTGCTGGTAAAAGTCGAGACCGACAAAGGCATTTCCGGTCTGGGTGAGGCTTATTGGGGTGCGGGCGTCGCCGAGCTTGTGCACCAGGCCAAGCCGTTGCTGATCGGGCAGGACCCGACCAATATTGTGCGGCTGCTCGACATAATGGTGCGGTGCCTGTCGGGCGAAGGCTCCCAGGCCGGCGCCACAGTTACCGCCATCAGTGGCATCGAAATCGCGCTGTGGGACCTGATGGGCCGCGCCCACAAGCTGCCGATTTCGACCTTCTTTGGCGGCCGCTTCCGCAACAAAATCCGCATCTATGCCGATTGCCATGCCGGCGATACGCCCGATCCGGCCGACTACGCCCGAAAGGCGCGCGAGGTGGTGGCGGAAGGCTTTACCGCGATCAAATTCGATCTCGACACGCCCAATCCCCACACGCTCGATATCACCGATGATCCACACCCGCGCCGGCGCTGGTTTGAGCCGTTTAACCGCATCATCGGCTCGGCTGAAATGCGCTGGATGGTCGATGTCACCCGTGCGGTGCGTGAAGCGGTTGGGCCCGATATCATGGTGGCGATGGACGCGCATTGGAAGTTCAACGTCAACGATGCGATCAAGCTTGCCCAGTCGCTCGAACCGTTCGATCTGATGTGGCTGGAAGACCCGATCCCGCCGGAGAATATCGAGGCGCAGCGCCATGTCACCCATTCCACCCGCACGCCGATCTGCACGGGGGAAAATCTCTACCGCAAGCATGGCTATCGCGAGTTGATCGAAAAGCAGGCGGCACGCATTATCGCCCCTGACATACCCAAGATGGGCGGATTGCTGGAAGCAAAGAAGGTCGCCGATCACGCCGATCTTTATTATATTCCGGTTGCCCCGCACAACGTTGCAAGCCCGATCGGCACCGTGGCGGCCGGGCATGTGTGCGCGGCAATGAACAACTTCCTGGTGATGGAATTTCACGCCCACGACGTGCCGTGGTGGGGTGATCTGACCGATGGTGGCGGGGCAATCGTTGATGGCTTCATCCATCTGACCGAGGCGCCGGGACATGGGCTGACCTTGAATGAGGACGTTGCCCGCGCGCATCTGGCGCCGGGGTCCAGTTTCTTTGGTGATAAGCCGTGACGAAAGGTTCGCCTTTTTTGGCCAGCAGATTTACGTTCATCTGAAAGGAACCCCATGACCCACACTCCTGATATCAAGCGTCCGCCGCAAGCCTGGGTGGACGCGTTGCGCGAGATCGGTACTGCGACGGCAACTGGCGTGCTGTCGCGGGTGGGCATTCGCAATGCGCACATGCTTGGGCCAGTGAGCTTTTCGCCCGGCCGTTGCATTGCCGGCCCCGCACTGACCTTGCAAATGCTGCCAAAACGCGAGGATATATTTGGTGAGAGTGAATACTCCGATCCGGAAAAGCAGCTTCACCGCCATGTGCTTTATCATACCCAGGCGGGTGATGTCGTGGTGGTCGATGCCCGCGGCGACATGCATAGCGGCATCTTTGGGGAAATGATGTTGACCTTCTTCAAGGGACGCGGCGGGCAAGGCGTGATAATTGATGGGGTGTTGCGCGACCGACCGAATGTGGATGGGTTGGGACTTGGTTTATGGTTGCGCGGGTTTTCACCGAATTATCATACGCAAACCGATCTGATGCCATTCGCGGTGAACGTGCCGATCGCCTGCGGTGGGGTGACAGTGATGCCGGGCGACATCATTGTGGCCGATGACGACGGCGTGATCGTGGTGCCTGTGGGGCTGGCCGAGACGGTAATTGCCGAGTCGCATCGATCCCATGAGTGGGAAGATTTCTCCCGCGAAAAATTGGAGCAGGGCGGCGATTTACGGCGCTATTATCCGTTGTCCGATGCAGCCCGACCGGAATACGAGGCTTGGAAGGCGGCACAGGCAAAGCATCCGTTATAGCGCACCTGGGAAATGGCAGGCGACCATCTGCCCTGCAACCCCGGGCTGCAACACCGGTTCCTCCACCACGCAGCGCGGCTGGGCAACCGGGCAGCGGGTGCGGAAGCGACACCCGCTCGGCGGGTTTACCGCACTTGGGGGTTCGCCCTTCATTGGCACGTGCCGTCTGGTCCGCTCGATCCTTGGATCGGGCACTGGGGCGGCGGCGATGAGCGTGCGTGTATATGGGTGCAGCGGCCGGGTGAAGAGGTCGGCGGCGCGGGCAATTTCCATTACTTTGCCGAGATAAAGCACAATGATGCGGTCGCAGACATGGCGCACAACGGCCAGATCATGGGCAATGAACAGATAGGTCAGCCCCAGCCTTTCCTGCAAATCCACCATCAGATTGATGATCTGTGCTTGGATGTTGACGTCGAGCGCCGAGATCGGTTCATCCGCCACCACCAGATCAGGCCCCACCGCCAAGGCACGGGCGATGGAAATGCGCTGGCGCTGGCCGCCGGAAAATTCATGCGGGAAGCGCCCTGCGGCGGTGGCCGACAGG
The DNA here is from genome assembly GCA_014377905.1 of Acetobacteraceae bacterium. Lineage (GTDB taxonomy): Bacteria > Pseudomonadota > Alphaproteobacteria > Acetobacterales > Acetobacteraceae > CAITOL01. The sequence continues at coordinate 3,146 of JACMOQ010000025.1, forward strand.
CCGACCAGATCAAGCAATTCTCCGACCCGGCCAGAAGCCGCCGATTTGCTCTCGACAATGCCGTGCAGCAGCAGCGGTCCGGCCAGGATTTCGCCCACCGACATGCGCGGGTTCAGTGACGCATAAGGGTCCTGAAAAATCATCTGCATGCGCCGCCGCAGCGGGCGGATGTCGGATTGGCGGGCGTGGGTGATATCGGTGCCGTCGAAAACGATTTTGCCGGCGGTTGGCGCATGCAGCCGGGTCACCAGACGGGCCAGGGTGGATTTCCCGCAGCCAGACTCGCCGACCAGCCCGACCGTCTCGCCGCGATGCACCGTCAGGCTTACGCCATCCACCGCCCGCAGCACCCGCGCTGGCGCGAAATAGCCGTCTTTGGGGAGCACGAAATGCTTGTGCAGATCGGTAACTTCCAGCAATGGTTGGCGGGCTTCGGCAATTGCCATTGTGGGGGCAGGGCGGGCGCGTTCGGGCGGGCGCAGGGTGCCGCCTTGCTGGGTTACCCAGCAGCGCGACGCCCTGGTGTCATTGATCGGCAAAAGTGCGGGGTGGTCAGCGCATTGGGCGATGGCGAACGGGCAGCGGGCGCGAAACCGGCACCCATCGGGCCAGGCGCGCGGATCGGGCGGCTGTCCGTCAATCGTGGTCAGCCGGCGATCGGTCGCGGTCGCATCGATGCGCGGGGCGGCATGCAGCAGCGCCCAGGTATAGGGATGGCGCGGATCGCTCAGCAATTCCTCGGGCGGACCTTCTTCGACCACTTCGCCGGCATACATCACCAGAATGCGCTGGCAGACATTGGCGATCACCCCGAGGTCATGGCTGATCAGGATGACGGCGGTGCCAAAATCGCGATTCAGTTCGCGTAACAATTCGAGGATTTGCGCCTGGATGGTGACATCAAGCGCGGTCGTCGGCTCATCAGCGATCAGCAATGCGGGTTCGTTTGAAAATCCCATCGATAGCATCACCCGCTGGCGCATCCCGCCGGAGAATTGGTGCGGATAGCTGTCAATCGCGCGTTCTGGCGCGCCGACCCCCATGCGGCGCAGCAGGTCGATGGCCCTGAGGCGGGCGGCTTTCGGGGTGAAGCGGCCATGCGCGGTCATTGCCTCAACAAGCTGTCTGGCAATCCGCAGCACCGGCTTGAGCGAGGTCATTGGGTCCTGAAAGACCATGGCGATTTCGCGGCCGCGCACGCTGCGGATGGCGGCCTCGTCAAGGTTTGCAAGATCGCGGCCCTGGAACAGGATGGAGCCGCCGACAATCCGCGCCGGTTCATCCAGCAGGCGCATGATAGATTTGGCGCACACACTTTTGCCCGAGCCGGACTCGCCGACGATGCCAAGGGTTTCGCCCGCGCGCAGATCGAAGCTCACCCCGTCCACCGC
>JACMOQ010000026.1 GCA_014377905.1 Acetobacteraceae bacterium
CCGGACCGTCAACCGCGATCACCAACGGTCCGGCAATGGTGATGTTTTGGCACCGCAGGTCAGGCTGGCCGCGCAATCGAATAACCCGATGACCATCCTCGATCGTATCGGAAATTTCGGCACCGAACCGGCGCAGCACGGAGATGCCGTCCGCAAGCGGGGACGGAAGGCCAGCCCCGGCAAAAGCGATGCGGGTGGTGCCGCGCGCATTCAGCCCCGCGACCAAAGCTGTCACGGCGATGTCGGCGTCGGTCGTTGCCAGCGATATTTCAATCGGCACCGCATCGCGTGCACCGGCAATGGTCATCGGCATCCCGCCGCTTGCCGGTAGCTGAACCCGTGCACCCGCGGCGCGCAACACCGGCGGGAGATTATTCCCGACAACAGCAACTCCCGCCAGCACCGCGAATACCGGATGGCTGCCCAGCAATCCCGCCAGGGCCGCAAGCTGCCAGCGATCGCCACCGACCGGGATCACGTCACCCGGTTCAATGATCGCGCCAATACCCCGCCCGGCGATCACCCAGCTGCCATCTTTATCTTTCCGGGCGGTAGTGCCCAACGCGCAAAGGGCCGCGATCAATCCATCATTGTCCCCAGCTGCGCCAAGACCACTGATCCGGCTCTCCCCGATCGCAAGCCCCGCGCAAAGCAGCACCCAACCGGCTGCGACATGGGGATAGACCGACGGCGGAGGAACGGATTTGGACATGGCGGACACCTAACATGACGCCGCACCCGATAGAAATCCGGCGACAAAATTTGACAGCAGCTTGTGGCGGTGGCATGGGCCGCGCCCTCTAGCTAAATCCCGCGCCGCCTTGGTGGTCGGCTCTCCCTTTTTTTGTTCCAGTCGTGAGGCGATCCATGGCCAAGCCCGAACTCGGCACCAAGCGCATTTGCGTATCGTGCGCCGCCCGCTTTTACGACCTGACCCGCCAGCCCGCGGTCTGCCCGAAATGCGATACCGAACAGTCGGCCGAACAGCCGCGCATTCGCCGTCCGATCGGTAATCTGATGGACGAAAAACGTCGCCCGAAAGCCGCCGTCGCACCCGGCCGCGAAGACGCCGATGCCGATGCCGAGGTCGAAGTGGCCGAGGACGACGCGGATGAGGACGTCCTCGAAGATACCAACGACCTTGAAGACGAGGCCGAGGCGATCGTCGAGGTTGAGGTCGAAAGCAACGACGAGGAACGCTGAGCGCATTGCGCCGACCAGCCGACATGCGAAGGCCGCGCTTGTTCGGCGGTGTCGGGATCGGTATTTGTCGGCTTATGCGAACCACCCTCCTCCTGCTGGCAATCGGCCTGGTGCAGCCGATCGCGGCTTCGGCTGCGCCCACCAAAACGCCAGCGTCCGCGCCAGATAGCGCGGTGCGGAAATCCATCGGCACGTTCGATGACTGGCAGGCGGCAACCAATGTCGAGGCCGGGCAGACGGTTTGCTATGCTTTTACCCGCGGCAAATCGGCCTCGCGCAAACTGCCGGGGCGTGGCGATGTAGTGCTGACAGTGACCCAGCGCGGTGCGGCGCGCGATGCAGTCGCGCTAAATGCTGGATTTGCCTATGCCGCCAACGCGGCCGTGGTGGTGCAGATCGACAAGCTCACGCTCGATTTCTACACCGCCCAACGCTACGCTTTTTCCCGCGACGGTGCCGCGATGGTCGCCGCTCTGCAAAAGCCCGGCACGATGACCGCGAAATCCCCGGTGCCGAAAGCCGCCGATGTGGTCGATAGTTTCAGCCTTAAGGGCTTCAAACCGGCCTATGATGCGATCAACAAAGTCTGCCCGCTGAAATGAATGCGCTCAGCGAGCTGACCGCGGCCGAACGCGATCGTATTCTCGCCAAGACCGCGCGTTTCAACCCGCCACCGCCAGTGCTTGCCGATGGCAGGCGCGAACTGATCGGGCTGACGCGGGAAGAAATTACCGCCTCCCTGGCCGAAATTGGCGAGCCGGCGTTCCGCACCAAGCAGATCTGGCATTGGGTCTATCACCAGGGCGTGACGGATTTCACCCGCATGTCCTCGATCGCCAAGCCGTTGCAAGCCAAACTCGCCGAGCATTTTATCATCGGCCGGCCAGAAGCTGCGATGGTGCAAACCAGCAGTGACGAAACCCGCAAATTCCTGTTCCGCTTTCGTGATGGACAGGAGGCCGAAACCGTCTACATCCCCGATCCGGTTGCCGATCGCGGCGCGGTTTGCATATCGTCCCAGGTTGGCTGCACCTTGTCATGCAAGTTTTGCCACACAGGCACCCAGACTTTGGTGCGCAATCTGGGTGCGGCCGAAATCGTTGGCCAGTTCATGGCCGCCCGCGACAGCTACGGCGAATGGCCCAGCCCGCGCGGCGAAACCCCGCGTTTGCTGTCCACCATCGTGCTGATGGGCATGGGCGAGCCGCTCTATAACTACGACAACGTCGCCCGCGCCATGCGCATCGCCATGGACGGCGAGGGCATAGGCCTGTCGCGCCGGCGCATCACCTTATCGACCTCGGGCGTGGTGCCGATGATGGATCGTTGCGGGGATGAACTCGCAGTCAATCTGGCGATCTCGCTCCACGCGGTCACCGACGAACTGCGCGACGACATCGTGCCGCTCAACCGCAAATACCCGATCAAGGAGCTTATCGCCGCGTGCCGACGCTATCCGGCGGCGAGCAATGCGCGACGGATTACGTTTGAATACGTCATGCTCAAGGGCGTGAACGACTCCACTGCCGAGGCCCATGAGCTGGTGCGCCTGATTGCCGGCATCCCGGCCAAGGTAAATTTGATCCCGTTTAATCCGTGGCCAGGCAGCAAATACGAAACCAGCACGCCGGCCGCGATCGACGCGTTTGCCAAGATCGTGATGGATGCCGGGTTCTCATCGCCGGTGCGCACCCCGCGCGGACGCGATATTCTGGCGGCCTGCGGGCAGTTGCGCACGGAAAGCGCGAAAGCTGGGCGACAGTCATAAGCTGCCAGCAGGCGTTACAGGTAAGGACATCACGGAATGGCCAGGCTCCCCGCATTCTCCCTGCCGGCGCTGGGGTTCAATCAGCTGGTGGAATGCCGCCAGGGGATCATGATTTATAACCGAAACGACATGTATGTCGGGGAATCGTTGCGCCGCTACGGCGAATTCTCGCCCGGGGAATCCGAGCTGTTCCGCAAAATTCTCCAGCCCGACATGCTGGTGGTCGAAATCGGCGCCAATATCGGAGCCCATACCGTCGAACTGTCGCAGTTGGTCGGGGTGCGTGGAACAGTCGTCGCGTTCGAGCCGCAGCGCGTGGTGTTCCAGACCTTGTGCGCCAACATCGCGCTCAACAACTGCGCCAACGTTTACACATTTCAGAGCGCGGTGGGCGACCATGTCGGCACCATTAAGGTTCCCTTCCTGCCGCCAGACCAATTCAACAATTTCGGAGGCCTGTCACTGCGCGGTACCGAAGCCGGCGATGACGTTCCGCTCACCACATTGGACGCCCTCAACCTGCCGACCTGCCATCTGCTCAAAATAGACGTCGAAGGGATGGAGGTCGAAGTCCTGCGAGGCGCGGCCGACACGATTGCACGATGCCGGCCGGTGATCTACGCCGAGGATGATCGTGTGGAACGATCAGCAGAACTGGTCCAGTTGCTGACCGATTACCGCTACCGCATGTATCGCCACGAGCCTTTGCTCTTTTCGCCGGACAATTTCGCGGGCGAGCAGCAAAACATCTTCAACAACACCGCGTCCTTAAATCTGCTCTGCATCCCCGAAGAAATTAATCTGGTGGTTGAGGGACTTAAGGAGATTACCGCCCCGCCGCAAGCGTAGCCTCCACCGCCGCCGCGACCCGGAACAGATGCGCGTCGCCCAGCGTTTCGCCCATCAGCATCAGCCCGACCGGCGCATCCCCGTGGCGATGGCAGGGCAGCGAAATCGCGCAACGATCCAGGAAATTGCCGACCGCGTTGTTGCGCAGTTGCAGCATGTTAACGCGGGCGTATTCGGCTTCATCATCGAGCGCCGCGATCGCCGGCGGCACCAACGCGCAGGTCGGCATCATCAGCGCGTCGTAATCGGCGGTGCAGGCGTTCATCCTGGCAACGATATCGGCGCGCGCGTTGAGACAGTCGATGTAATCGGCCGCCGACATGAATTCACCGCCGCGAATGCGCACCAGCACGCGTGGATCATAGCCGGGTGCTTTCTCCGCGATCAGCGCGCGGTGCCAGGCCCAAGCTTCAGGCGCCGCGAGGCCGCCGGCGGCATTGGCGCGGGGAATTTCGTCAAAGATCGGGAAGGCGCGGCGAACGATGGTCGCGCCGGCGGCGGACAACGCGGCGACGCTGCGTTCAAAGGCCGCCGCCACGATGTCGTCCACCCCGTCGAACATGAAGTTGCTCGGCACCGCAAGGCGCAACCCGGTGATCGGCATGGCGCGCAGATCAGGCAAGGCAATGCCGGCGAACACCGCATCGATCGCCGCACAACACGCGACCGAATTGGCCAGCGGACCGACCGAGTCCAGGCTGGTTGAAAGCGGCAATATCCCGGTAATCGGCACCCGCCGCGCGGTCGGCTTATAGCCCACCACCCCGTTCATCGCCGCCGGGATACGACACGACCCGCCGGTATCGGTGCCCAGTCCGGCGAACACCATGCCATCGGCAACCGCAACCCCGGTGCCGGATGACGATCCCCCCGGAATGCGCCCGGTGGCGCGGTCCCACGGCGATTTCGGGGTGCCGTAATGCGGGTTGATGCCGAGCCCGGAAAAGGCAAACTCGGTCATATTGGTCCGGCCCATGATCACCAGCCCGGCATCGAGGACGCGCTGGATCACCGGCGCGTTGGCAGCGGCAGGTTTGGCGTCGGCCAGCACGGTTGAACCGGCAGGCGTTGGCTCGCCCGCAATATCGGCGAGGTCCTTGACCCCAAACGGAATGCCCGCCAGCGGCCCAGGCGTGCGGCCCGCCTTACGCAGCAGGTCGACCGCATCGGCGGATGCCCTTGCGCCGGTCGCATAGACCTTGATGAAGGCCCGCGCGCCCTCCCCTGCCGGGTCTTCAATGCGGGCGAGGCAATCTTCGACCAGTTGGCGCGACGTGGTCTTGCCGGTGGCAAGGGCGGAGGACAGCGATGCGATGGTGTTCATGGGGCGGGAGCGTGCCGAACTGGAGCGGCGGATGCAAGGGTTGGACTCGCATTCGCTATTTGGCCAGCAAGTAGGGCGGATAAGCGCTTGCGTCATCCGCCATAGCAGGCACATCACAGGTCCCGGTCGCGGAATATCCCGCCTTTCTTTCCATCACATGATGCACCAATGTCATCGCATGCCTGACTATCGACGCAACCGTATCCCTGGTGGAACCTATTTCTTCACGGTCAACCTGCACGACCGCGGCAGCGACCTTCTGGTGACAAACATCGCAGCCTTGCGCCAGGCGGTTCGCGATGTTCGGCGTCGCGCACCGTTTCACATCGATGCCTGGGTTATATTACCTAATCACATGCACGCAATCTGGACGCTGCCGCTGGGCGATACCGATTACTCCGGCCGCTGGCGTGCATTAAAAAAGGCGTTCACAAAGGCGGTTCCGGTAACGGAACATCTATCCGCCATCCAACAAGGTCGAAACGAGCGCGGAATTTGGCAGCGTCGATTTTGGGAGCACACGATCCGCGATGATAATGACTATGTGAACCATGTGGACTACGTGCATTTTAATCCGGTGAAGCATTCATATGTGGAGTATGTTGCCGACTGGCCATTTTCGTCATTTCATCGTGCCGTGGCGCGCGGGCTTTACCCCGTCGATTGGAATGTCGCTACGACCGAGGCGACTGGCCGAGGTGAAAGAGGGTGAGAGCTGCGACGGCGGATGACGCAAGCGCTTATCCGCCCTACGCTTTTTCTGGACCACTCGAAAAGGAGTGTCGCATGTTCGTTCCGATGCCGGACAACGTCGAACTGTCACGGAATATTCCCGGCTGGGTAAAACTCGCGATTGCTGACGCTATTATAATTTTCGGGCGAATCGAGCAAGAAGTTACTGAGATTTGTTGGAGCTTAACCGAAGCCGATTTAAAGACGAGATTGAAGTTCGCCAGGGAGCCCGCGGCAGGCAATTTCCTATCCATCATTGAGTTGTTTGAGGGCTTATCGGGCGGATCGAAGTTGAGCGCACTTAAATGCACATTTGGAGAGCTCGCCAGCGCACGAAACCTAATTGTTCACGGCGCATGGTACACGGCAAACAATCGGCCATGGGTGGTTTAGCACAAGTTTGCAGAGGATGCCGAAAGCATCATCGGCGAGTATTTTGATAAAGAAAGATTTGGGTCGTTTCAAAAGAGCGGCTTGAACATACTCGATATGCTTGGTCACCTGCATAATTCATTGGAAAGTGCGACCGGCATCCGCACGAGTGCTATTCCTAGATGATCCAATAGCACTAACCCACCCCCCGCAACTCATCAATCGCCACCCAAACCCCATCCCGCTCAAAAAACCAAAAAGTCCACCCATTACACGACGGCGCATTGGTCAACGCCGCGCCAATCTTATGGATCGACCCCTGCAACTCCCCAGACCGGATTGTCCCATCCGCCACCACAATTGCGCTCACCCGCTTCATCCGGTCGCGCAACACCGTCCCCGGCGGCAGCAGCCCGCGTTCGACCATGCTGCCGAACGGCACCCGCGGCATCTCCCGCCGGCTCATGGTCGTCGCATTACTGACGTCAGGCGCCTGTTCGGTGCGCGCCAGCCGCGCCAGGGCTGC
>JACMOQ010000284.1 GCA_014377905.1 Acetobacteraceae bacterium
CCGCCAGCGCTTCAGCGCAGAGATGGGGCCGTATTGGTATCTGATGCCGACGGTTGAAGGCACTTGGCGCGGGCTGGGTGGATCGGACAGGGGCGCCCACATCGCCCAGTTAATGGTCGCAATCCCGGTCGCGGGGTTGGTGTGGTGGCTGTTTCGCCGGGCTTCCTACACGATCGCGCTGGCGGGAATGTTGGTCGGGGCGTTTCTGGTCACCCCGCATGCGTTTGTCTATGATTTGCCGCTAATGGCTGCCGCGATCCTGCTGTACCTGCGCACACTGCCGTCGTCGGACACACCTTCATATGGCGCGGCGCTTCTGGCGGGCATCGCGCCCGCTGTGGTTTTGGCCACGCCAAGCCTGGCACCCCTTGCGGTGATTGCCCATGCAATCCTGTTCCTGATGATCCTGCGCACCGGCGGATTGTCAAAATCCGTCTTATAAATGTCATCTCAGGCTTGCAACGCTGCCTTACTCGCGCCACAAGTCCATCAATGTCGCAGTGCGGCATAAATCCATTCCGAGGGGGCTTTGCGATGCGTCCGATCCTGTTGCTTGCGGCGGCCGTCGCCGTCACGCTGCCGCTTACCGTGCACGCCCAGACCAATCCGCCACAAACCTTGCGGATTGGCGTCGCCGATGATGCCGATGCGCTTGACCCGACCTTGTCGCGCACCCTGGTGGGCCGCTTTGTCTTCGCGAGCCTCTGCGACAAGCTGGTTGATATCGATGTGAAGCTCAACATCGTGCCGCAACTGGCCGCGTCTTATGCCTGGATCGACAGCAAAACCCTGGAATTCAAGCTGCGCCCCGGCATGAAGTTCCACGACATGACCCCGGTTGACGCCGAAGCGGTGAAATTCAGCCTCGAACGCCATCTGACCTTGGCCGGCAGCACCCGCAAGGGCGAAATCGGCAGCCTGGATCATGTGATGGTGGTCGATCCGCTGACCGTTCGGCTGGTGCTGAAGGCGCCAAACTCGCCGTTCCTGGCGCAGTTGTCGGATCGGTCGGGGATGATTGTCTCGCCGAAAGCCGCCATGGCGGCGGGTGCCAATTTCGGCCAGAACCCGGTTTGCGCCGGGCCGTTCAAGTTCACCGAGCGGGTGCCGCAGGACCGCATCGTGGTTGATCGCTTCCCCGAGTATTGGGACGCCGGCAATGTCCACGTCAATCGCGTGGTCTATCAGCCGATCGTCGATGCCACGATCCGGCTCGCCAATCTTCGCGCCGGCACGCTCGACATGGCCGAACGCATTGCACCCACCGATATGGCCCAGGTCAAAGCCGACCCCAAATTGAAGGCTGAAACCTTCGACGGGCTGGGCTTCCAGAGCCTCGCGTTCAACATCGCTAACGGCAAGCAGCCGCGCACCCCGATGATGAGTGACGCCCGCGTACGCCAAGCCTTTGCGGCCGCGATTGACCGCCAGGCGATTGTCGATGTGGTCTATAACGGCTTGTTCACCCCGATTGCGCAGGCTGTGCCGCCGAATTCGCCATTCTACGCCCCCGAGATCAAGCCGGTCGGTCGTGATATCGCCAAAGCCAAAAGACTGCTCGCCGAAGCCGGGGTGAAAACCCCGTTGACGGCCGAACTGATGATTACCAATGCCGCCGATCAACGCCAGACCGGGGAGGTCATCCAGTCGATGGCGGCCGAGGCCGGGTTTGACGTTAAGCTGCGCGCCACTGAATTCGTCACCGCGTTGAAGGCGCAAGGCGACGGCGATTTCGAGGTCTTCCTGATCGGCTGGTCGGGCCGGGCGGACGCCGACGGCAATTTGTACAACGCCATCCACACCGGCACGCCGCTGAATGATGTGAAGTACTCGTCTGTGCTGGTTGATGGATTGCTCGAACAAACCCGCACCGAAACCGATGTCGCGGTGCGCCGTGCGCTTTATGGCAAAATCGCCGCTCAGCTGAACATCGATGTTCCGGTGATGTATATTTACAGCCCGAAAGTCCTGATCGGGATGAGCACTAAAATCACCGGCTTCGCCCCCATCGCTGACGGGCTGATCCGGATCAAGGGTCTGAAAATGGGCCAATAGGTCAGCGCGATGAAATCCCATCTCGGCGCCCGCATCGCCCAAATCATCCCGACCATCTTTCTGGTCAGCATCATGGTGTTCTGCCTGCAACAGCTGATGCCCGGCGGTCCGGCGCTGGTGTTGGCCGGCGAGGAACGCGATCCGGCGGTGCTGGCGCAAATTCGCCAGGAGTTATGGCTTGATCGGCCTTTGGTGATCCAGTATTTTCACTGGATAGGCAATGTGTTGCAGGGTGATCTTGGGTTTTCGTGGCGCATTCGCCAGCCTGTGTTGCAACTGGTGGCGACCAAGCTCCCGGTGACCATGCAGCTTGCCGCGATGGCGTTCGTGATTTCGGTGTCGATCGGGGTGCCGATGGGCATTCTGTCGGCGGTCAAGAAAAACACCTTCTGGGATTATGTCGCCAACGGGGTTGGGCTGGCCGGGCTTTCGACCCCGAATTTCTGGCTCGGCATCATGCTCATTCTCGTGGTCTCGGTGCAGTTGGGCTGGTTGCCGCCGTCGGGCTACGTGCCGTTGACCGAGGATTGGCGACAGTCCCTCGCCACCACCATCATGCCGGCCTTTGTGCTGGGGAATGCATTGGCCGCGGTGCTGATGCGGCACACACGGTCGGCGATGCTAACCGCGCTGGAGCAGGATTACGTGCGCACCGCACGGGCGAAAGGGCTAGTCGAATATAAGGTCGTGCTGCGCCACGCGCTGCGCAACGCGCTGGTGCCGGTGGTGACCCTGGGTGCGTTGGAACTCGGCACGCTGCTGTCAGGTGCGGTGCTGACTGAGCAGGTCTTTAGCATTCCGGGCTTCGGGAAATTAATCGTCGATGCCGTTTTCAACCGCGACTATCCGGTGGTGCAAGGCGTCGTGCTGGTCACCGCCACGGTTTATATCGGGCTCAATTTGCTCGCCGACATTATCTACGTCTTCCTCAACCCGAGGCTTCGCACATCATGAGCGCCACCACAGCCAACGACGCCGGCGCTATCATGGCGAAAGCCATGCAATCGCCCGCCCGCCTCGCGGTGCGCCGCTTTTTTCGTCGGCCGGCGGCGGTTGGCGGGTTGGTGGTGATCAGCCTGTTCATCATCGTGGCATTGCTGGCACCTTGGGTGGCGCCATACGATCCGATTCAAACCAGCTGGACCGCGATCCGCCTCGCGCCATCCTGGGCGCATTGGATGGGCACCGACGAAAACGGCCGCGACGTGCTGAGCCGGGTGATCTGGGGCGCGAGGGCGAGCCTGCTGGCGGGGGTTATTTCGGTCACCATTGCATCAGGCGTCGGGGTGCCGATCGGGCTGATGGCCGGTTTTGCCGGCGGCAAGATCGACATGATCATCGGTCGCTTGGTTGATGCGATGCTGGCCTCGCCCTTCCTGATCCTGGCGATCGCGCTCGCCGCCTTTCTCGGGCCGTCGCTGCAAAACGCGATGATTGCGATCGGGATTACCGCCACGCCGATTTTCGTGCGGGTATCCCGTGCGGCAACCATGGATGCGGCCACCAACGACTATGTCGAGGCCGCCCGCGCGCTGGGCAATCCGCCGTGGCGGGTGGCGGTGCGCCATGTGCTGCCCAATATCGTGCCGCCGGTGATGGTGCAGGCAACGCTTGCCATTGCCGGCGCGATCATTGCCGAGGCCAGCCTGTCCTTCCTCGGATTGGGCCAGCAGCCGCCGGCGCCGTCCTGGGGTAGCATGCTGAATTCGGCGCAACGCTTTCTGAGCCAGGCGCCGTGGCTGGCGATTTTTCCGGGCGCGGCGATTTTTTTGGCGGTAATCAGCTTCAATCTGATCGGCGATGGCTTGCGCGATGCGCTTGATCCGCGCGCCAAGTAGGGTCTGGTAGCGCCTTAGCTTTCGCCTTTTGCAAAATCTTGTATAGACCGGTGCATGATCACAGACTCCGCCAGCGAAATTGCGCGCCGCCGCACCTTCGCCATCATCTCCCACCCCGATGCCGGCAAAACCACGCTGACCGAACGCCTGCTGCGTGCTGGCGGCGCGATCCAACTCGCCGGCAACGTGCGTGCCAAGGGCGAGCGGCGGCGCACGCGGTCCGACTGGATGGGGATCGAGCGGGAACGCGGAATTTCGGTCGTCACCTCGGTAATGACCTTCGAATATGCTGGCTGCGTGTTCAATTTGCTCGATACGCCGGGCCATGAGGATTTCTCCGAGGATACCTACCGCACTTTAACCGCAGTTGATGCGGCGGTGATGGTGATCGATGCCGCCAAGGGGATTGAGGCGCGGACCCTTAAATTGTTTGAAATCTGCCGGTTGCGCGATATTCCTATTTTGACCTTTATCAACAAAATGGACCGCGAGTGCCAGGACGTGTTTGCCTTGTTGGACGAGATTTCGTCTGCGCTGGCGCTCGATTGCGCCCCGGTGACCTGGCCGGACGGCCGCGCGGCGACATTTGTTGGCACTTACGACGACCGCAAGCGAAACTTGCATCTGTCAGAACCGCTCGCCCAGTCCGAGCCGCGGATGATTGCATTGGCCGACGAACTTGATCTGGTGCGCGCCGCATTGCCGGAATTCGATGAAGA
>JACMOQ010000285.1 GCA_014377905.1 Acetobacteraceae bacterium
TACGTCGATGTTGAAGGCCGGCCGGGCACCGAGCATCTGTTTCTGGTCAATAACCAGGGCACGCGCTACATCAATTGCGCTGGCCGTCCGCTGACTTATTTCCGTGATTTCGCCAATGATGTCCGCGACCGGACGGAAACCGCGATGACCCAGACCCATTGCCTGACCGTGTGCCGGCTGGCGCTTGAAGCGCAGGCCCGCGCAATCCGGCTGTGAGCGCGCTTGGACTTGCCGTTATCGGCACTGGACCAGGAAGCATCCCGCATTTCAAGTCGTTGCGTGATCTGGCGGACCGGGTCGATGTGCGGTTTGTCGTGGCGCGGCGGGCGGCAAGCCTGGCCGCGTTTGGCGACTATCCGACGACCACCGATATCGCGGCAGCGATTGCCGATCCCAGTGTTGGTGCCGTGCTGGTGCTGACCCCGCCATCATCGCATCTCGCAATCGCCAGGCTGGCGTTTGCCGCGGGCAAGCACGTGCTGGTGGAAAAGCCGCTGGAGGTTTCGACCGAGGCCGCGCGCGCGTTGGTGGCCGAGGGACGTGCGGCTGGGGTCCGGGTTGGGGTGGTGCTGCAGCAGCGGTTTCGTGATGCGTCGATCGCGGTGCGCGATCTGCTAACCAGCGGCAGATTGGGCGATATTCAAGTGGCCAGCGTGCAAATTCCCTGGTGGCGACCGCAATCCTATTATGATGAGGCCGGACGCGGGACGGTGGCGCGTGACGGCGGGGGGGTGCTGCTGACCCAGGCGATCCACACGCTGAACTTTTTCCAGCATCTTGTTGGGGTGCGTCGGGTGGTGGCGGCCCAGGTGTGCACGACGGCGCTGCACCGGATGGAAACCGAGGATTACGCGAGCGCCCTGCTGGAAACCGCCGCTGGCGCACCAGCGACGCTGATTGCCACCACGGCGAGCTTTCCGGGGCTGCCGGAAAGCATTGAGATCATTGGCACGCTGGGCACCGCGCGGCTCGAAGGGGCGTCGTTACGGGCGCGCTTCCTGGATGGCAGCAGCCTGGAGCATATTTCGACCGAGGGCACCGGCGGGGGCGCCAGCATTATGGATTTCCCGCATGATGCACATCGCGCGGTGCTGGCGGATTTTATCGCAGCCATCGCCGAAGGACGCGATCCGGCGGTGACCGGCGAGGACGCATTGGCAACCCATGAGTTGATCGCCGCGATTATGGCGGCGGGGACGCGGCCGGGCGGATGATTGGTGGCAGTTGCGGAAAAACCTTGCGTTCCTGGCACAACCAGCCTAAGAACAAAACATGAACTCATCCGTAATCCCCTTCGGCCTGCCCGATACCGCGCCTGAATTGGCGCGCCGGTTTGCCATGATTATGGCGGGGTTGGGGGCGTTGGTGGCGCGGCGGTTTATCCGGATGCCGCATCTGGTCGGGCTTACGCTGTTGCTGTGGGGCCGGCTTAACCGGGCGGTGCGGAGGTTTCATCGGGCGCTGACGGTGGCGGCGAAGGTTGGGGCGCCACGGGTGCGCGCGGTTCGTGCGGCGGCGACGCGGGTTCGATCGGCCGAGTTGCCGCGCGGGAAGGGCTGGATTGTGCGGGAACTGGGCTGGGAGGCTGCGGCCTACCTCGCGCAGTTGGAAGCGTTGCTGGCCGAGATTGGAACGCAGGCCGCGATTGCGGCATCACCCGGCGCCGGGCGCGTGTTGCGGCCAATCTGCCGGATGTTGGGCATGTCGGCCGCAGTGGCGCCGAAGATTTTGCCCGCGACGAGAGAAATCTCAGTTGTGGCGAGTTCGCAGCCAATGCCGGCAGGCGGATTGTGGGTGCCGGGCGGGGCAGGGGTGGAAATGGCCCCGATTTTAGGAAGTGGTTGAGGGTTTGGGCACTTTGACGTCATATTTGTTACGATATCATAACAAATAATGTATCCGGCCGGCTTTTGCTGGGAAATTGAAAGCCGACAGGCGATTGTGTATGAACGCTGGATAATCGTTCCA
>JACMOQ010000286.1 GCA_014377905.1 Acetobacteraceae bacterium
GGGGAACGCTGGATTGGCGCCGCTGGCCGGGCCACGATTTTTTCCGGCCCGATGGGCGGCACCCCCGGCTGCCGGCCCTGCCCCGATTTGGCGAATGCCGAGGCATCCTGCACCAGCCCCGATATGTTCGACGACATTGAAATCCCACGCTGGAACGCGCTGCGCCGAGCCGCCCGCCGGAGTAGTTTTGGCGGCGATTGCTATTCCTATGGCCTGGCAGCCCTCGGTCAGATCGACATCATCGTCGAATGCAGCATGAAAGTGTGGGATTGGGCGGCAATTGTCCCGATCATCGAAGGGGCTGGCGGGCGGATGACCGATTGGCACGGCAACAAGCTGCACGCCGATGGCGATGGCCGAACCTTGGTGGTCGGTGACCCGGCTTTACTGCCCGCCGCGCTGAAATTCCTCGCCGGATAGCGGATCGGGAGTGGTGGTCGCCGATGCGGACAGCTATGACTGTTTGCGTTGTCGAAGCGGAGACGTCGCGTGCGGCCCATCCTGTTGTTTTTCCTGTTGTTCGGCTTTGTCATGCCTGCCCGCGCGCAAACCGCGGTGCATGGGCTGTCTTTGCTCGGCCCACCTGAACTGCCGGCGAATTTTCCACATTTCCCCTACGTGAACCCCAACGCCCCCAAGGGCGGCGAACTCGTGCTGGGTGCTGTCGGCAGTTTCGACAGTTTCCACCCGTTCATCGTGCGCGGCAGCCCGGCCGCCTCGGTCGGGCGAATTTACGACACGCTGATGCGGTCCAATGAAGACGAGCCGGAGGCTTATTACGGCCATCTCGCCAGTGCGATCACGGTCTGGCCGGAGAACAAAGGGGTTAGTTTCACCTTGCGCCCAGAAGCCCGCTTCCACGATGGCAGCAAGGTAACGGCCGACGATGTCGCCTGGACATTCAATGCGTTGCGCGACCAGGGAAAGCCGCGCTACCGGCAATATTACGCCGATGTCGCCGAAGCCATTGTCGAAGCGCCAGACCGGGTCGGGTTTCGCTTCAAAATCACCACCAATCGCGAATTGCCGCTTATTCTCGGTCAACTGCCGGTGCTGCCCAAAGCGTGGTGGCAAGGCCGCGATTTCAGCAAGCCGCTCGCCGAAGCCCCGCTCGGGTCCGGCCCTTACCGAGTTGCTGATTTTGAGCTTGGCCGCAGCGTCACGCTCGCGCTGGTGCCAAATTATTGGGCCAAAGATCTACCGACCGGCAAGGGGCTGGCCAATTTTAGTCGCATGCGCACCGAGTATTTCCGCGACGACACCATCGCCCTCCAGGCGCTCAAGGCTGGTCAGGTCGATTTCCGTCAGGAAACCAGCTCGAAAGCCTGGGCCACCGCCTATGATTTCCCCGCAGTAGAAAAAGGGCTGGTCAAGAAGGAGGCCCTGCCGCATCGCCTGCCAACCGGCATGCAGGGCTTTTTCATGAACACAAGGCGGCCGATCTTCGCCGATGTGCGGGTGCGGCAGGCACTCGCCTGGATGTTCGACTTTGAATGGGTCAACGCCAATCTTTTCTACGGCGCCTATGCCCGCACCAGCAGCTATTTCAGCAACAGCGAACTTGCGGCGTCCGGTCTGCCGTCGGCCGCCGAGCGCGTATTGCTCGACCCATTTCGCAACCAGTTGCCCGCTGCCCTGTTCACCGATGACTTCAAACTGCCGGTGACCGATGCATCGGGCAATAACCGCAGCGGATTGCGCCTCGCCTTGGGGCTGTTAAAGGCGGCAGGGTGGGAGATCAAGGACCTCAAACTGGTGAACGCCGCCGGCCAGCAGATGAGCTTCGAAATCCTGTTGTCCCAGCCGGCGATGGAACGAGTGGCGCTGCCTTATGTGCAATGGCTCGCGCGGTTGGGCATCGATGCGCGGGTGCGCACTGTCGATCCGGCGCAGTATCAGCGCCTGTCAGACAGCTACGATTTCGATATGACCGATGGGGTGGTCGGCCAATCCGACAGTCCGGGCAACGAGCAAACGGGCTATTGGGGCTGCGACTCAGCTAAGCTCGAGGGCGGCGACAACGCCGCCGGGGTGTGCCATCCGGCGGTCGAGGCGATGATCAACCACATCCTGGTGGCGCCTGACCGCGCCGCCCTCATCACCGCGACCCGCGCGCTTGACCGGGTGTTGCTGTGGAATTGGTACGCCGTGCCGCATTGGCACAACCGGGCAAGCTGGGTGGTGCATTGGGACCGCTTCGGTCATCCCACCAAGCCGGTCCGGGTTGGGCTGGCGCTCGATTCCTGGTGGTTCGATGCCGCGCGTGCTGCCGCCAATGATGCCGCCCGGAAGGCGGGGAAATAACCCATGCTGGGGTATTTGCTGCGGCGATGCTTGCTGGTGATCCCCACATTATTCGGCATTATCGCGATTAATTTCGTCGTGGTGCAGTTTGCCCCTGGCGGCCCGGTCGAACAGATGATGGCGGAACTGCGCGGCAAAGGTGGCTCGGCCACCGGCCGGATGACCGCCGGCAGCACCGGGGAAACCAGCGCGCCCAGCACCGACGGCGCCTATCGCGGCGCGCGCGGGCTCGACCCCGTGGTGGTCGCCGACATCAAGCGCATGTTCGGCTTTGACCAGCCGGCGCATGTGCGCTTCGTCACCATGCTACGCGATTACCTCAGCTTCGATTTCGGCCGCAGCTTCTTCCGTGATGCGACGGTGCTGCAACTGATTGGCCAAAAATTGCCCGTGTCGGTGTCGCTCGGGTTATGGTCAACCTTGCTGGTCTATCTGGTGTCGATCCCGCTCGGCATCGCCAAGGCGGTGCGCGATGGCAGCCGGTTCGATGTCGCCTCAAGCGTGGTGGTGCTGGTTGGCTACGCAATTCCAGGCTTTCTGTTCGCCATTCTGCTGGTGGTGATGTTTGCCGGTGGCAGTTTCGTGCAATGGTTCCCGTTGCGCGGATTATCCAGTCCCGGGGCCGATCTCTGGGGCTGGCCGGCGCGGATCATGGATTATCTGTGGCACATCGTGCTGCCGACGACAGCCCTGGTGGTCGGCGGGTTTGCCAGCCTGACCATGCTGACCAAGAATTCGTTTCTGGAAGAAATCCGTAAACAATACGTCGTGACCGCACGCGCCAAAGGGGCGTCGGAAAACCGCATCCTCTATCGCCACATCTTCCGCAACGCGATGCTGCTGGTGATCGCGGGTTTCCCGGCGGCGTTTCTGGCGATGGTGTTTTCGTCAGCACTGCTGGTGGAAATTGTGTTCTCGCTCGACGGGCTTGGCCTGCTGGGCTTTGAATCCGCGATCAGGCGCGACTATCCGGTGATGTTCGGCACGCTTTATATCTTCACCCTGCTCGGCCTGGTGATGCAGATCCTCGGCGACATGATCTACACCATCGTCGATCCGCGCATCGATTTTGACCGCCGATGACCCTGCCGCCGATCGCCCGCCGCCGCATCGCCGCCTTTCGCGCCCATAAACGCGGGCTGTGGTCGTTGCGAATATTCCTCGCTTTGTTCATCGCCAGCCTGTTCGCTGAATTCCTTTGCAACGATCGCCCGCTGCTGATCCACTACAAGGGCGACTGGTTTTCCCCGGTGCTGAACGATTATTCCGAAAATGCCTTTGGCGCCGACCTGATGCCCACCATCGCGGATTATTCCGATCCGGTGTTGGCCGACACCATCGCCGCCGATGGCTGGATGATCTGGCCGCCGGTGCGCTACCGCTTCAACAGCGTGGTGAAAAACCTGTCCGTGCCCGCCCCGGCGCCACCAAGCTGGCGCAACATTCTCGGCACTGATGACCTCGCCCGCGATGTTTTCGCCCGCGTGGTCTATGGGTTTCGCCTGTCGGTGCTGTTCGGCTTCGCGCTTACAATTCTGTCATCGGTAATCGGCATCGCCGCCGGCGCCATCCAAGGCTATCGCGGCGGGCTGACGGATTTGTTGTCGCAACGCTTTATCGAGGTCTGGGCCGGGATGCCGCAGCTTTATCTGCTGATCATCCTCGGCAGCATCATCACCCCATCCTTCATGGTGCTGCTGCTGTTTTTGCTGCTGTTCAGCTGGATGAACCTCACCGGGGTGGTGCGCGCCGAGTTCCTGCGGGGCCGCAATCTCGAATATGTCCGCGCCGCCAAGGCTCTCGGGGTGTCGGATATCGCCGTCATGTGGCGCCATATCCTGCCCAACGCGATGGTCGCGACACTGACCTATCTGCCGTTCACCCTGTCCGGGTCGGTGGCAGTGTTGTCCACGCTCGACTTCCTCGGCTTCGGCCTGCCGCCTGGTTCCCCATCCCTCGGCGAGCTTGTCGCCCAGGGCAAGAATAATCTCCAGGCGCCGTGGTTGGGCGTGGTCGCCTTCGTGGTGCTCGGCGGGGTGCTGACCCTGCTGATTTTCATTGGCGAGGCGGTGCGCGATGCGTTTGATCCGCGCAAGGTGCCGAAATGAGCAATGACGGGATCAGGCAGCAGTCGCCGGGGGGCGGTGACAAACCTGCCATCAAATTTGGAGTGCCTGGGCTACCCTCGCCATGAGCCTTGTCGAAGTCGAAAACCTCACCATCCGCTTCGGCAACAAATCTGTTGTGGAACAGGTCTCGTTCCGCCTCGATCGCGGCGAAACCCTGGCGCTCGTCGGCGAAAGTGGCTCGGGCAAGTCGCTCACCGCGCTGTCGCTGCTGCAACTGCAACCCCCGGGGGCGATGGTGTCGGGACGGGTGACGCTGGATGGTCTCGATATTCTGACCGCCGACGCTGCCCGCCTGCAAAGCTTCCGCGGCGGCGTGGCGGGGGTGGTTTTCCAGGGACCGATGGCCAGCCTCAAC
>JACMOQ010000287.1 GCA_014377905.1 Acetobacteraceae bacterium
AGGGCGACGAGGATCAAGGCGGCAAAATCGCCGAGCGGCGAACGCCAGCGTGTGGCAATCGCAATCGTCGCCAGCGCGCCGAACCCCAGCAGCAGCGCGTGGGGCAGGTTCAGCCAGCTAGCCCAGCTGCGTAAACCGTCCCGCGCCTGGCGTGATGCGCGGAAGCGTTCGGTTTCGCCGGGGGCGAGATATTGGGTCAGGCTGTTAGTGACCCCGCCTTCAAGCCAGTCGGGGATCAATGCGTCGCCGATTTCCACGCGCCAAAGCTGAGTGACCGTATTGCGCAATGCGGCGGCGGCAACCGCGCTGGGAAACTCGCGCAGCGCGGTGGCGACCACTGCGCTGGCTTCGTCGGCGATGCCGATTGGCCCGCCCGGGTGCGACCAGATCGGTCCATCGCCATCCCACAACACGCGATTATGGTCCGACGACAGGCGATTTTGCCAGGCGCACAACGTCCAGTCGGCGCGCGGGCAGTGCTTGGCCAGCACCTTGTCCACGATGCCGTCACCGGCGAGGCGCGACAAGGCGAAGACCGATCCGTAAGGCGAAATCGCCACCCGGCCGATGAAATAGACATTTGTTGCGGCGAGCCAAGCCAACGCCAGCACCAGCGGGGCGGCAATCTGCCAGCGTCGCGGCCGCCGGATCAGCAGCACCACGCAACATGCGGCGGCGAGCACCAAATGGGACAGATGGCTGGCGATCGCCAAGACCGCCAGCGCAATCATCGCCCAGCCCGCGCCGCCCGCGATCAGAAACAGCGCCAGCACGGTGATCGGCGCGAAAATATCCGGCATCAGCAGGTCAGCGACCCAAGGGAGCGCGCTGCCGGCCGCGAAAACGATGCAGATTGTTGCATGACGTGCCGGCGTTGCCACTGAAAACCGCTCCGCGATTTGCCAGAGCAGTGCCGAAACCAGCAGCGCCTGCGCTGCCATGGGCAGCCACAAGCTGACCCCGAGATCGACCAGGCGCAGGAACACCCCGTAGGCAAACGGCTTGTCCCAGATCATCCGGACATCGCCAGCCTGGACCAGGAAGGCATGGGTGTCGCTGAACAGGATTGGAAAGCCATTGAAAAAAGCTGGCCACGCCAGCACCAGCGCACCCGCCAGCATGCTGGCAATCCGGGTCACGCCCAGCGCGATGCGGCGGCCTCGTCGGCGTCATTGGCGGACACCCATTCCTCGGTTCCGTCGGGGAAGCTTTCCTTCTTCCAGAACGGGGCGCGGGTTTTGAGCCAGTCGATCAGAAATCCGGTGGCATCAAGGGCTGCCTGGCGATGCGGGGATGCCGCCAGCACAAGCACGATATTTTCCCCCGGCAGCAAGCGCCCGACCCGATGGATCAGGGTGCAGCCCAGCAATTCCCAACGCTGTTCGGCGGCTACCGCGATCCGGCCCATCGCCGCCTCGGTCATCGCCGGGTAATGTTCGAGCGTCATCGCGCTGATTTTGCGGCCCTTGGCGGTGTCGCGCACGGTGCCGACAAAGCAGCCCAGTCCGCCGATATCCGCGCGCCCGACACAAAGCGCGGCAAATTCGGCGCCAATGTCGAAATCCGCAGTCTGGACGCGGATGTTTGCCATATCAGCCGCCAGTTACCGGCGGGAAAAACGCAATTTCATCACCGGTCGCGATCAGGGTCTCAGGTGTGGCGAAATCCTGGTTTACCGCGCATCGCAGGCTCGTGGTGGTTGCAAACGCGGCCAGGTGCCCGGCACTGCGAAGGCGCAGCCAGGCAATGAGGTCGGCGATGGTGATGACGCCGTCCGGCACAGCGAGGTCTTCCTCGGCGACACCAATCCGTTCCCGCAGCCAGGCAAAATAGAGTAGTTTCACGTTGCGCATGGCGAAGGGCGAACTAGCGCGGGTAGGGAATGCTGAAGCTGCGTCCGTCCGGCATCAGCACATTGGCGGTGCCGTTCGGGTTTTTCATCACAGTGCCCTGCTGGCCATTGGGTAACATGATGGTTTCAATGCCGTTTTGCCCCATGGTGGTGACACCCGGGCCGATCGGGGTTTGCAGCACCCGGCCGCGTGGAACCGAAATAGCGGGCGGCAGGGCGAACGTTGCCGGTGCGGCGCTGGTGCGGGGAGTCTGCATCGGCATCGGGTCAACGCTGCCGAGTGTCCCTTCCTTCTGCAGTTCGGCCAGGGTCTTGGCGTCCGGCAGCGGCCCCGGCCACACATTGCCGGGTTCTGGCAACAAGGGGTCCGGTTCATAGCCCTTGCCCATCACCCGCTGAATATTAGGGGTATCACTGATCGGACGGTTCGGGTTGGTGGTGAAGCTGATCGTGTCGGCGAGGAAATTGCCCATGCCGGCGACCGGATTGCCGAACATGGTGCTTGCGCCATCAAACGTGTCGCTGACAAAGCTGCCGCTCGCGGGCGCGGGGTCAAGCCTGTTGCAACCTTGCAACCCGACGCTGCCAGCCAGCAAAACGGCAACGAACAGACCCCGGTGGAGCTTGGCGGGACGAAGCAGGACCATACGCTTCATGCGAGAAACTTCCTTTTGGCGAGCATCGCACGACTGTTCCGGTGCGGGGCGAAGCGACAGGCCGATATAACAGCGAAATTGAAAATGGCGAGGGGCATGCGCCTATTTATGCCCAACCGCGCCCGCCGGCGCCGAGGCATGGCGCAAGCCCGCGGTCAGATAGTCCCAGCCGGTTGCCAAGGTCAGCACGGCGGCAACCCATAGCATCACCTCGCCGATCAGGGCCACAGGCAACCATGACAGATAAACCAACGGTGCGGCCGTATCGCCGCCGAGCAATGCGCCCAGTGCGCCCATCTGAAATCCAGTTTTCCATTTCGCGAGCCCGGTAACCGGCAACCCCACCTTCACGCTCGCCAGATACTCGCGGAGGCCGCTGACCAGAATTTCGCGCAACATAATGACAATCGCGGGATAAAGGCTGGCCGTGCTGAGCCTGCCCATGCCAACCACCATCATCAGGGCGGCGGCGACCAGTAACTTATCGGCGATCGGGTCGAGCATCCGCCCGAGATCCGATGTCATCTGGCGATCGCGCGCCAGTTTGCCGTCAAAATAATCGGTAATTCCGGCAAGCGAGAACACCACACACGCCGCCAGATCGCTGCCCGGTGTGCGCAGGGCGGCAAGCACCACCATGATTGGGATGGCGCCAATCCGTGAAAGGGTCAGCAAATTGGGAAGGTCAGTCAGCATGAAGGATGGCTCTAGGCTATTTTGGCGCCGCCGGCTATTCGGTTGACATCGATTTAATCAAATCAAAGACCCGTTTGCGCACGGCGGAGTCGGTAATTTTATAATAGGCCCGCACCAGTTCGAGGGTTTCGCGACGGTTCAGCAATTCTTCCGCAAGACCGCCGCCGAGGCTTTCCTGTGCATCGGCGAAGCCGAACATGCGTCGGCTGCCAATCCCGGCCGATGCCGCGGCCCCGTTACTGGTCGGCGCCGGCATGTCATCGAAGAAGAAGCTGATCGGGACATCCAGGACGCGGGACAAATCGAACAGCCGCGATGCCCCAACCCGGTTTACCCCCCGCTCATATTTTTGCACTTGCTGGAATGTGAGCCCCAACGCCTCACCCAGCCGTTCCTGCGACATTCCCATTAGCGTGCGACGCAGCCGGATCCGGACGCCGACATGCCCATCGACCGGGCTGGCCCGCGATTCCCTCTCCGGGCGCTCTGCCACATTCTGGTGATCTGACGGCATCAACATCTCCTCAATCGAGCCAATCCGACGCTGTAAGCCTCGTCTCGTCGGACAACATCCGGCGCACCGCCGGGGTTGTGATATTGCTAACGGCACAACCTAAGATTGTCAACGAATTGTTAACGCGCCGGCTTGTTTTGTTTAAAAAACATGCCAAAAATGGTCCGCAGGCGCGTGCGATGCTGGGTCAGCGCCGCCAAAGCCAGGCAAAAGGCGGCCAACATTGCAGGTATCGCCAGGCCGAACCGGGCAAACCAGCCCGGCGGCAGGGTGCCAGGCAGTTTCACCAGCAAACTATCCGTCACATTAAGCGGCAAATGGCCGAGCATGCGGCCGTAGGCATCGAAAGCCGCTGAAATACCGGTATTGGCGGCGCGAAACAGCGGCAGGCCTTCCTCGACCGCGCGCATGCGCGCTGCCGCGAGGTGCTGTCTGGGGCCGCTGGAATTGCCAAACCAGGCATCGTTGGTACCGTTGGCCAACCAGGCCGGCCGGTCGGCGCGATCCACAACCTCCCCCGAAAATATGGCCTCGTAACAGATCAACACCCCCACCGGCGGCACGCCGGGGATGTGGAGCGTCGCCGGACCTGCCCCGGCAGCGAAGCCGTTGCCCATGCCGAGCATGACCGGCAAGGGCATCCAGAACGGTGAATACTCGCCGAAGGGCACGAGGTGCCATTTATCGTAGGCCCGGGTGATCGGGCCGGGACCGTCTACTGCCATCATGCTGTTGAGCGGTTGCCCCGAGGGGTTGACCCGCATGCCGCCGATCAGCGCCGGGCCTGCCGAAGCCGCATAGATTTCCGCCCGCGCCGCCGGCTCACGTTCCAGCAGGAACGGATAGAACGCAGTTTCCGGCCACAGCACGACTGATCCTGTGCCGCCCGCCCGATCAATCCCGGCGCGGGTTAGCGCGAGATAGCGGCGCACAGCCGCCGCGGCAAATGCCTGATCCCATTTCTGGCCCTGCGGCACATTGCCCTGCACGATCAGTACTGAAATACCCGGCGCCGGGCCTGCGGTCCGCCCGAGCAACCCGAACCCCAAACCACCCCAAAGCAGCAATCCCGCCGCCCCGGACAGTATCCCGCGCGCCCCGAGGCTTGCCACGCCCGCGATCAGCACGGTGGCGACTGTCAGACCATGCACGCCGATCAGGGAAGCTGGCTGCAACATCAGCACCCCCGCCTCGCCCGGAATGGCCCAGGCGCTGCCCCATGGGTTCCACGGAAATCCAGTGGCAACGAATTGGCGCGCCAGATCGGTCGCGCCCCAGGCGCCGGCCAGCGCCAGCACCCTCGGCAGGCCGGGCGCGAACCGCACGGTGATGGCTGCCGCCACGGCGATAAACAGTGCCACCACAGCCGCGATTGCCGGCACCGCAATCGGCACCAGCCACCAGAACCGTTCCGCTTCGATCAAGACCGCTTCGGTGATCCAATAAAGCCCGAACATATGATGCCCGAACCCGAACCAGAACCCGATCCGCAGCGCGGTGCGCGAACTTTGCGTCGGCGCGAGCAAGGCCAGCAGGCCGGGAACCGCCAGCAGCAGGACGGGTACAGCATGCACCGGCGGCAGGGCGGCCGTTGCTAGCGCGCCGAGGGACACTGCCACCAGATCGCGTCGCCACCCGCGACTATGCCGCATCCATCCGAACATCGGTCAGCGATCGGACTGGGCGCGCACGTAGGAAGCGACCATCGCATCCAGCCCGTTAGCTTCAATGCCAAGTGCGCGCTGGCTGGTGATCGGGCTTTCGATTTTCGACGTGTCGAAATGGTGCTTTATGCGCCGATTGAGCTCGCGTCCGATCGCCCAATGCCGCCCCGGCAATGTTCGCAGCCGCGCCCGCATCACCCAGGCGTTGGGCAGGAATTTGTCGACCCCCAGGACTTCGAGATCGGCGCGGATATCGGCGCTGAATTTCGGGTCCTCGCGCAGTTCGGTTGCGATTTCGCGCAACAGGGTGCTGATCCGATCGGGTTCCTCGTTCAGCCCAACTGCAACATCGATGACCGCATAGCCAAAATCGCGGGTAAGGTTGGTGACGGTGGTGACCGCGCTGAACGGCACGATATGCACCGCGCCGTCAAGCGCGCGTAGCCGGATGGTGCGGATCGACAGCGCCTCGACCGAACCCGACAAGCCGGCAAGGGTCACGGAGTCACCAACCTGCATGGCGTTTTCGAGCAGCAGGAATATCCCGGTGATGATGTCTTGAACCAGCTTCTGGCTGCCAAAGCCGATAGCAAGGCCGACCACACCGGCGCCGGCCAGCAGGGGAGCTATATTAACCCCGATCTCGCTCAAGCTGATCAAGGCCACCACGATAATGATGACGACCAGCAGGGTGGTGCGGAGCATCGGCAGCAAGGTGCGCAAGCGCGCCGAGCGGGCCGCCTGATCGCCGGCGCTGAGCCGTTCCTGATGCCCGACGATCGCGGCATTGATGCCCTCCCACAGCATCACCGCAACGATCAGGGTCAGCGTTATCGCCCCGAGCGTCGACAGCAGCCGTGCGCCAGGACTGCCGGGGGAAAACCATTTCAGCACCGGAATGCCCCATATCTGCGCCAGCACCAAAGCCGCCAGCACGCCGATCACCGCCTGCACAATCCAGCGCGCGACCGGGTGGTAGGCGTGCAGTCGCGCGATCGGCAGGATGGTGTCACCGGGTTGGGCGACGGTTGCCGCGACCGATTGCAGGCCCCGATCCACCAAGCCGAATGCCAGGCCGATCAGAACCCGCGCGCCGATCAAAACCACCGCGGTTGCGAAAAATCCGGAGAGCAACCACCGAAAACCGTTCGCGACGTCCAACGCCGAGACCAGCCATAGCGCGATCAGATAAAGCACCGCCACACCGTGCCAAAGGCCGGCCATCCGGCGACGCACACCGGCAAGCAGGCCATGCGCGTCGGGTGCTGGCCGGATGAGTTGGGCGATCGCGGCGCGATACTGCAACACCACCGCGATGCAGCAGACCAGGACTGCGAGCCACACCAGTTTCAGCAGCGCGTCCTGCGCCGTGAGATAGAGATTGAAAAACACCCCGGCCTTGGTTGCGGCCTCGCCAAAGATCGCAATCGCTGCGATGCGCTGGATCCAGCGCAGCAAGTCGGCCGCGGTGGCATCGCCAATTGGCAGCGGCCGCAGCCGGGGGTGGCGGGGTGCGAGCACCAAATTCCCCACAACCGATGCCAGCCGGAACACCACATAGGCATCGACCGCTGATTGGATCACCAGCCGTGCGATCACCGGCCCGCCGATGGCTGTGCTGAGCACCGCGGTCGAAATGGCCAGCATCAGCACCAACGGCACCAGATCGAGCAAAGCCGTCGCCAATGCCCATGGCACCCGGCGGAACAGCACCGCCAGGGCCGCGAGCCATTGGCGGCGCCGCGTATCGGCAATTTGCTCGGTTTCGCCGGCTTCGGCGGCAGCCAGCCCGTCCGCATCCGGGGCTGGCGTGCGGATAATCGCGGTCGGCGCACGCGCCTCGATCGCGGCTATCGGCCGCCGCAATCCGCGCCGCAGGAGATATTCGGCGGCAAGCCCGATCGCCAGGACCACGACGAGGCGCCAGCCGATATCGACCAGCTTGCCCTGCAATTCGGCATCGGTCGCAACCTGGCTGAGCCAGCCGAACACCAGATCGAAATCGGTTGCCGCAGCAAAGCCCTTGGCCGCGCGGTCGAGCTGGACCGACAACCGGCCTGACAGCCCGACAAGCAGTTCCGCCCCGATGCTGTCGGGCACCAGCGGCGAGGCATCAACCACGGGAGGTTTGGCTGGCGGCGCAGGCGGCGGGGCTGGCGCGGGAACAGCTTCGGCCTTGGTGATGGCGTCCAGCACGCCGATCAAGCGGGCGCGTTTGGTGTCATCACGCAGAATATCGAGCGCGTCCCTGGCCTGTGCCGCCCCGATGACCGGCACCGGCACCGGCACCAGCGCCGGCTTGGTCTGCGCCCAGCCGGAGGCATGGGAAAGCGTCAACAGCAGAGCCAGAAGCAGGCGAAAGACGGAACGGGGCATGGGACCTTGCAAGTGCTGCGACGCGGGGGGATGGATGTCGGTGAGAAAAATGGCGGAAGATTGGTTTCAATCGCGCCACCGGTTACCATGTCTTGCAACGTACCGCGATCATCGCGCCGTTGGAGCCATGTTACCATGCAGACCGTGTTGATAGTCCTGATCGTGCTGGCGATGCTCGGGGTGCTGGGGGTGCTGGGGGCGGGGATGATCGGCATGGTGCGCGGCGGCGGCGATCCACGACGGTCAAACAAGCTGATGCAATGGCGGATTATATTGCAGGCGGCGGCGGTGTTGTTGTTTGTGGTGCTGCTGTCGATGCTGCGGTAGGCGCATGAGTTATCAGGTGGTTTTGGTAAGGCGCGGATCGTAGAGCCACCGGCGGATTTTGGTTGCAGTGATGGCGCGGCTGTCGGGATGCAGCGGATTGATCAGAAAATTGTGTTCGTCTGGCACTATGACGGAAGGGACTTTTAGCAGCGCGGAGGCGTTTGAGCGTATCCAGGCGGTGCCGAACTGCACGCTGGCGCGACCGGACGGATCGGCATCCCAGCCAACCGGAAGGCTGGCTTGGGTTTCCGTCCGGGCGGCAGCCCAGATTACAGCGGGGACGGCAATCGCCACGAGATAGCGGTTGAGCGGCAGTCCGCCGGCGTTGAGGTGAACCACCGTTTCCAAACACGCCAGCGCCTGGGTTTCCGAGGTGTAGTTGAGCGCATCGCCCGGCGCGTTCCAGCGACCACCGGTGATTTTTGCACCAGTGCCGGAAAGATCGTCCGCCTCATAGGTTTTGGTATCGGTTGCGATGCGCCAGAGGATCAAGCGTAGGCGCCGCTGTGGATTTGCGCGAGGGCGGTGGAAACCAGGCCTTGGCCTTCCATGGTGTCAACCAGGTCGGCCGGGCGGAGGCCGCCGAAGGCGGGGAGTGGTTCGGACAGCCAGCGGGCCATCCAGGCCTTGGCGTCGAAGTTGGTGGGATCGCCGGAATCCTCAATCATTGCTTCCAACTGGCCGAGGAGTTTGGCGAAGCCGATGATGCGCTCGCTTTCCTCGGGGGAGAGGTTTTCGTCGTGTTTGGCCTTTTTGTTAACGGTGGCGGTGGAGAGATTCAGCGCCGCGAAGCCGGCGGCCTGGCTGGGCATGAGGTCGGCGAAGATGCGTTTGGCCTCGGAGGCAGGGATGCCTTGGCGGGTGAGGGCGATGCGGTCCTGGGGGGTGGCGCGGTAGAGGGTGAGGTAGGAGAGCGGGGCGGGCTTCGCCGCCGGTTTGGCTTCGGCAGGAGCAGCTCGCTGGTGCGTGGCAACGGGCAGGACAAGAGCCGATGATCGCGAGGAAGTCATAAGCGTTGCTCCTTAGAGCAAAAATTATGCTATTTTTACCAATAAATCAAGCGACCTAGAGGATCGCGGTTCGGCCAACAATGCTGGTATCAGACGTTGTTCGGCGGCATTGTCTTGCCGGAACGGAAGTGGTCTTGGCCGCGATGCGCGATGGTCTGGCGTTTGTGAAGTTGGACGCTGCCAAATAAATCCGGTTGCGTTTGGTCGCGGACAGTCCCGCCGAGAAGTTGCCTGCTGATTCCGCCAAGCGCTATGGTGATCGGATCGGGGGAAAGTTGGACGACACACAACGCTTTTCTTATGGGCTCAAATTTGAAAACGCCTTCCTCCGGGAGCGGGGCAAGGCGTTTGAGAGTCTGTTTGCCCGGATCATGGCTCACGCGTTCCCCGGTGATTTCCGGCCCGTCCACCCGTATGGACCGAAGGGCGACCTGAAATGCGACGGGTTCCGGGCAAGCGACGGCACTGTATTTCAATGCTATGCGCCGGATGCAATGAGGCTCCGCCCCCTCCTCATCAAGATTGATGAAGATTTCAGCGGCGCACGCGCCCATTGGCAGGCACAAATGCGGCGTTGGGAGTTTGTGCATAACGACGCTCGAGGCCTCCCGGCTGAGGCGATCAGAAAGCTCAACGCGCTTGGCCCCGCCAATCCAGGTATTGTTTTTGCGGTTTGCGGCGAGGCCGAGTTGCGGGCGATCGCAATGTCGCTCGCGCTTCACCAACTCGAAGATATCTTTGGAGCAGTTCCATCGGGACGTGCGTTGGAGAGGCTTGATTTCCAAGCGCTTCAGCCGATTTTGTTGGCAATCCAGCGGCAAGAACCGGATGCCGAACCATCAATGGTGGCACCTTCGGCGGAAAAGCTCGAACGCAACGCCCTATCTGTCGATGCCGCTGGCTTGCTACGACAGGGCCGCCGGCGCGAGCAACTAGTCGAAGCCTTTTTTGCCGGATGGCCCGATCCCGCCTTGGGCGAAGAAATCGCGCAAGCGTTCCGCGCGCGCTATCGTGCGCTCAAGAGTGTTGGATTGTCGCCGGACGATATCTTTGGCGAGCTCCAAGCGTTTGCCGGTGGTATGAACGGTGAACCGGCGCGCCAAGGGGCGGTTCTCGCTGTGCTATCGTATTTTTTTGAGCGTTGTGACATCTTCGAGGACAAAATTGGAGCTGATACGAAATGATTTTGCCGACAAAGCACATTCGACCAGATCGGGCTCTCTTGTCGGTCGGCGCTGATGTGTTGAGCTATTTGCGGGAACCAATGACCGTATCGCGCCTATGGGACGAAGTTCGTGCCGCCCGCAGCGATCGGGCAGTGTCGGCACCGATCAACTATGATTGGTTCGTGCTGGCGCGTGATCTGCTGTTCATCCTACGGGCCGTACAATTCGATCGTGGCCTAATTCACAAGGCCGTGGGGTGATCTATTCACTTTCCAGCGATCTTCCGAGCTTCAAGGGCCTTGCATTCCAGCCAGGGCTAAATATCCTTTTGGCCGAGAAGAGCGTTGGTGCGACCGATCGGCAATCACGCAACGGCGCAGGCAAAACCAGCCTCATTGAATTGATTCATTTTTTGTTCGGTGCCAACGCTGACAAGGATAGTATCTTCCGCTCCGATGCGCTCGCGAGATTCAGTTTCGGGGGCCGGATTGATCTGGGATCGACGATTGTCGAAGTGTCTCGCTCTGGCGCTAAGCCGCCTCAAATCTGCCTGTTGGGGGACACGCTCGGTTGGCCGATCGTGCCGTCAGTCGATGCGAGGTCCGGCGATCTGGTTATAAGCAACGAGAAGTGGCGCGTGTTGCTGGGGGCGCTTCTCTTTCGCCTGAATTCAAGTTTGGATGACGATTCGACCGTCCGCTTTCGACCGACATTCCGGCCCTTGTTTTCCTATTTCGTGCGCAGAGAGAATAGTAACGGATTCATTTTACCTACGCAATATTCGTCAAAGCAGCAGCCCTGGGACCAGCAGGTCGCTATCAGCTATCTCCTCGGACTGGACTCGAATGTGCCCCAGCGCTTTCAGGAGGTCCGCATACGCGAGCGTGCAATGGTCGAGCTACGAAAAGCAGCGAAGGATGGCAGTCTTGGCGGCTATTTCGGGACAGCGGCTGACTTGCGGACACGGCTGACGATCGCTGACGCTAAAGCCAGACGGATGCGCGAGCAGATCGACACGTTCAACGTTGTCCCCGAATATTCGGAGATGGAGCAAGAAGGCTCTCGGATCACACGCGAGATATCTACGCTTAGTGATGACAACACGGCTGATCGTGAATTGATTTTGCAGCTGCGTGCCGCAATCGACAGCGAGTTGCCGCCGGCAACAACAAGCCTCGACCGTCTCTACCGCGAGGCCGGCGTCGTGTTGCCGGGCTCGGTTGGTCGACGCTTCGACGAGGTCGAGGAATTTCATCAAGCCATCGTTCAAAATCGTCGATCTCACCTGACGTCGGAAGTCCAGGCTGCAGATGGTCGGGTTCAAAGCCGTGACCGTGTGCGCGAACGCCTTGATGGCCG
>JACMOQ010000288.1 GCA_014377905.1 Acetobacteraceae bacterium
AGTTCACCCGAATATTATCGGTGGCATATTCCAGCGCGGCGGTCTTGGTGATGCCGACGACGCCATGCTTGGCCGCGACATAGTTCGACGCCGTCGGTAACCCGATCAGGCCGGCAACCGAGGCAGTGTTTACAATCGCGCCGCCACCGGTCTTCAGCATTTCGATCAGCTCATATTTCATGCACATGAACACGCCGGTGAGGTTGACAAACAGCATGTCGTCGAACGACTGGCGTGACATTTCGTGCGTGCGCTGTCCGGTCGGGCCAACATTACGTGGCGAAATCCCGGCATTGTTGAACGCGCAATCGATCCGCCCGAAGGCTGCGACAGTGCGCGCCACCATCGCTGCCACATCGGCCTCGACCGCCACATTGCCCGCAATCGCAATCGCCTGGCCGCCGGCGGCGTTAATCATCGCCACGGTTTCTGCGGCGGGTGCTTCGGTGAGATCAGATACTGCGACCTTGGCGCCCTCGCGCGCCATAGCGATCGCGGTGGCGCGGCCGAGGCCGGAGCCGCCGCCGGTGACAAGGGCTGCTTTGCCTTGGAGGATTCCGGACATTTTTTATTTCCTTTTAACTGATAACTTCTCGCTGTTCACAAAAAGATCTGCTTGCCTTCCTTCACTCGCTCCAAGCACTTTTCATTGCAGCAACAGCCATGGTTGTCGCCACGCCCGCCGCGCGAATAATCTTGCCCGACGTAATGAAGCCATGCATCTGGTCGGCAAAATGCACATAGGTGGTTGAAACCCCCTCACGCTCCAGCCGCTTGGCGTATTCGCGGCCCTCATCGGCCAGCGGATCATGGGTGCAGGTCAACACAAACGCTGGCGCCACACCGGACAGATCGGCCACCCGTGCCGGCGACGCGCGCCAGTCATGGACATCGCGCGCGTTGCCCAGATAATGGTTGATAAACCATTCCATGGTCGCCGCCGTCAACACGAAAGTGTCCGTCACCCGCGCCACTGAATCGGTCTGCATCGCCATGTCGGTTGCCGGGTAGATCAGCATCTGGAAACTGATTTTCGGCAAATATTCATCGCGCGCCATGATCGCCATGACGGCTGCCAAATTGCCACCAGCGCTATCGCCGCCCACCGCGACCTTGCTGGCATCGACCCCAATGCTGCCGGCCTGGTCAAACACCCAACGCGTCGCCGCGGCGCAGTCAGAAACTGCCGCCGGGAATTTATGTTCCGGCGCCATGCGGTAATCGACCGCGATGACGCAGCATTGGCCTTCATTGGCAATCTGGCGACAAAGCTGATCATGGCTTTCGAGATCGCCAATCACCCAACCGCCGCCATGATAATAGACCAGGGTTGGCAGTTTCGCGCCGGCCGCGGTGCCGATGCCGCGATAAAGCCGCAACGGAATATCGCCGAGCGGGCCGGGGCAGGTCAGATTGCGGATTTCGGCAACCTCCGGCGGGTCAGGCTGGGTAACGGTGCGGCCAGCAGCGAACACCTTGCGCGCGTCGGCCACCTCCATTTCGATCAGCGGCGGGCGGCCAGAGGCCTTCATCATATCGAGCAAACGCTGTGCGTCTGGGTGCAGAACCATTTTATCAAGCTCCTGATGGGATTATTCAGCCGCCGGCGACGCCTTGGGCATTGGTGTAAAGGCTGTAGAGGCCATGGCTCGCCGCCATGAACAGCCGGTTGCGATAGCGCCCGCCGAAACATAGATTTGCGGCGCGTTCCGGCAGATGGATATGGCCGATCGGGGTGCCAGCGGCGTTGAAAATCCGCACCCCATCGAGGTCGTCATGCCCCATGCCCCAGCCGCACCACAAATTGCCATCGACATCGACGCGGAAGCCGTCGGGCGAACCACCCGCAGCATCGATCAGCACTCGCTGCTTGCCGAGCGCTTTGCCATCTTTGACGTCGAAGGCAACGATTTTGCGCGTCGGTTCGCCACGTGACGCCACCACGTACAGCAGCTTTTCGTCGGGCGAAAACGCCAGCCCGTTCGGTCCGGCAACCTCATCGGTCATCATGTCGAGCCGGCCAGACGGGTCGAGCCGGTACACCGCCGGCGCCAGCTCGGACTCCGCGACATGGCCCTCGTAATTGCCGAGAATGCCAAAGGTCGGGTCGGTGAACCACACCGCACCGTCGCGCGCGACCACGATA
>JACMOQ010000027.1 GCA_014377905.1 Acetobacteraceae bacterium
GCCTGGTACTGGCCGGGCTGGTGGCGTTGGTGGCGCGGCGGTTTTTGCGGGTACCGCGATTGGCGGGTCTAACGGTGCTCCTGTGTGGCCGGATCGGGCGGGCGGCGGGGCGGTTTGCGCGCGCTTTGGTGCGGCCGGTGAAGACGCCGGTGGCGCGGGTGCGCAAGGCCCGGGCTTGTAGCGATCGGGCGCGGGCGCCGGGTTTGCCGCAAGGGCGCGGCTGGCTGGTGCGCGAATTGGGCTGGGAAGCCGCGGGCTGTGCGAGCCAGTTGCAGGCGCTGCTCGACGATCCGGCGATGCGGGCCGCACTTGCGGCATTGCCGGCAGCGGGGCGGATTTTGCGGCCGCTGTGTCGGATGCTGGGGGTGCCGGGACCGATAGCGCCGGAGGTGCCGGCTGAATTGGTGGCGATGCGGCCGGATGTGCCGGCTTGGCAGGGTGAGGAGGCGGTGATTTTGTCCGGAATAGTGGGAGGAGGCCTGAATTTTTTGGAAATTGGCTAAAGACGGCGGGCAGATTTGCGCGCATTTTGTTACGAGTTCGCAACGTTTACAGTTTTCTGTCTTTCCTATGCATTGCTTCGCACGGGCTCGCAATGACGAAGAAGCTTAGCAGTGGAGTTAGGTAACATCGCAGTAAATCGACAAAGTTTTTTTGGTTATTTTTGTTCAAAAAAAGAACATCCTTGCTTTAGGCTTTGTCGTCCCCAACCCCCAACTGCTTAAGCTTGCGATGCAAAGCACTCCGCTCCATCCCCACAAACTGCGATGTCCGGCTGATGTTACCGCCAAAGCGCAGAAGCTGGGCCTGGAGATATTGGGTCTCGAACAGGTCCCGCGCTTCGCGCAGCGGCAAGGCCAGCACATCGGCGGTGGGGTCGGCGTTGAACAGCACCGGGGCGGCACCGGAGATTTCGGGGGGCAGCATATCGGCGCGGATCGGGTCGTGCGGGCCGCCCGGGGCCATGATTTGGAGCCAGTCCATCAGGTTGCGGAGTTGGCGGACATTGCCGGGCCAGTCATAGGATTGCAGCGTGGCAAGCGTATCGGTGGACAATTCCCGGCCCGGCGCGCCAGAGGTATCGGCCGCGCGGGCGAGAAAAAGGCGGGCGAGCACCGGCACATCTTCGCGGCGTTCGCGCAACGATGGCAGACGCACCGGCACGACGGCGAGGCGGTAGAACAGGTCTTCGCGAAAGCGGCCGGCGGCGATCTCGGCTTGCAGGTCGCGGTTGGTGGTCGAAATGACACGGACATCGACCTTGACGCGGGTGGCACCGCCAAGGCGTTCGAAGGAACTGTCTTGCAGCGCGCGGACGATTTTGCCTTGGGTTTCGAGTGGCATGTCGGAGACTTCGTCCAACAACAGCGTGCCGCCATGGGCGCGTTCGAGTACGCCAGCGCGGCGCGGGACATCTTGGGCGGCTTCGGTGCCGAACAGTTCTTCCTCGAAACGGGCGGGGTTTAATGTGGCGCAGTTCAGCACAACGAACGGCCCGTCGGCCCGGCGCGATTGGGCGTGGATCATCCGGGCGACGACTTCCTTGCCGGCGCCGGCCGCCCCGCTGATCTGGACCCGCGATCCGGTGGGGGCAACTTTTTCGATAGCGGCACGCAGCGCGGAAATCGCGGGGCTGTCGCCGGTGAGTTCGGTTTCGGGGCCGGCACGCAGGCGGAGTTCGGCGTTTTCCCGGGCCAGCGCGGCGGCTTCGAGGGCGCGGCGGATGACCAGCAGGAGGCGATCGGTGTTGAAGGGCTTTTCGAGGAATTCATAGGCGCCGAGCTGGATCGCCGAGACTGCCATTTCGATGGTGCCGTGGCCGGACATCATCACGATGGGGACGCTGGGGTCTTCGGCATGCATCGCCTCGAGGATGCCGATGCCATCAAGCTTGGAGCCTTGCAGCCAGATATCGAGCATCACCAGCGCCGGCCGGCGAGCGCGGAACAGCGCAAGGGCTGCATCAGAATCGGCGGCCTGACGGGTTTCGTAGCCTTCGTCCTGCAAAATCCCGTCAACCGCCATACGGATGTCGGGCTCATCATCGATCAGAAGGATTTCATGCGCCATGAGCTACGACCCCACCCCAGAAACGGGCCAGCACAGACTAACCGACGCGCCTGTTCCGGGCCAGTTTGCGTCCGCGACGCGGTCTTCCAGCAGCAGGCTACCGGCGTGGTCTTCCATGATCTTCTTCACAATCGCCAGCCCGAGCCCGGTACCCTTGGTTTTATGGGTCACGTATGGCTCGGTCAGTCGGTCGCGATCGTCACCTGGCAGACCGGCACCGTTATCGGACACGGTGATGCAAACCCGGCCGCCGTCCCGCGCCAGCTTCACACCAATGCGGGCATCGCTGACCATGGCGACCGCATCGGCCGCGTTCTGCAACAAGTTGGTGAGCGCCTGGCCAAGCAGGCGCCGGTCGCAAGGTGCGATAATTTCGGGGTCGGGCAGGATGACGTCCCACCCAATTTCGGGGTGGCCAGTTTGCTGCAGCACAAGGGCGTCACGCAGCACCCGCCCGATCGGCTCTGGCCGGATCACCGGCTGCGGCATGCGGGCAAAGGATGAAAATTCATCGACCATCCGCCCGATATCGCCGACATGACGCACGATAGTGTCGGCACATTGGATAAAGGTTTCGGGGTCGGAGGTGATTTCCCGCGCGAAACGGCGCTTGAGGCGCTCGGCGGAAAGCTGGATCGGGGTCAACGGGTTCTTGATTTCATGGGCGATGCGGCGGGCGACATCGGACCAGGCGGCTTTGCGCTGGGCGGATTGCAGTTCGGTGATGTCATCGAAGGTGGCAACGAAGTGAAAACCGCGCGGCACATCGTCCTCGGCCATGGCCAGGCCATGGTGATCGGCGCCGATGCGCAGAAGCAACACGCGACGATGGCTCGGCGGGCCAATGGCAATTTCGGCGGTATGGGCTTGACCAGGAGCCGCCAGCGCGCGGGCAAGCAGGGGCGCGAATTCTGGCACCACATCCGCAAGATCCCGGCCAATCGCCGACAGCAAATCGATTTCGAGCAGCAATCCGGCAATTCGGTTGGGCAGCTCAATCCGACCATTTTGATCGAGGCCGATGACGCCTGCCGACACGCCGGACAGCACGGCCTCGATAAAGCGCCGGCGGGTGTCGATCTGGCTGTAGGCGTCCATCAACTCACCGCGTTGGGCGGCCAGCTGCCCGGTCATGCGGTTGAAAGCCCGGCCGAGCCAGGAAATCTCATCGCCAGTATCGCGTTCGGGCACTCGCACCGACAGATCGCCGGCGCGAACCCGCTCAACGGCCGCGATCAGGCGTCCGATCGGGCGGGCAATCTGGTTGGCGAGCAGCAATCCGGTCAGCACCGCGGCCGCCAGTACCACCAGCGCGATCAGGGTAAAAATCAATGCGAAGGTCACCTGCAGGCCGGTGCTGTTGGCGTCCTGGCGTTGGTACTCGGCGACAACCTGCTCGGTGCGGTTAATATGTTCGAGAATGCCGGTATCGACCGGTCGACCGATCGACAGCAGCCGGATGGCGCCGAAATCGAGATTGACCAGCGCCCGCACCTGGGTGCCGTCGGCGTTGCCAAAGACCGGAATTTCACCGGCGACTCCGCGTGCCACAATGGCATCGGGCGGCAGGGATGGCACAATCGTGTCGGGGTAGTGCGCCGTCACATGCCCGGTCAGCGGTTCAAATATCGTCGCCTCGGTCAGCCCCCGCAATGCGGTCTGCTCGGCCAGCACGAAGTCGAACTGATCGGGATCATTGGCATAGAGCAGGCGGGCGCGATCGAGGTCGTTGCCCATTTCGATGGCATCGGCGCGGATTTTGTTACGGTGTTCGTCGGCATAGCCGCGCGCGACTTGAAGGCTTTCGGTCAGCGCGGTGCGGACATTGTCGTTAAACCAGTTCTGCACCACCATGTTGAAGAATACGCTGGCGAAGATTGCCACCACGATCGCCGGCGCCACCGCCACACCACCAAACAGCAGAACCAGCCGGACATGGAGCTTGGCGCCGGCCACGCCACGCCGCCGTTCGAACCACACCCCGGTCACCCGTGCCGCCATCAACGCCAACAAGGGCAGCAGCACTACGACGGTTGCGAGGACCAGGCCGAACACAGCACCCGGCGACGGCACCTCGCCATTGAAGATCGCAAACGCGGTGGCGCCGAGCGCGAGTGCGGCCGCCGCCAGAAACAACGTCGTTGCATTACTGAGCAGCAACCGGGCCACCGCCTGCCGCCACAGGGCACGCTCTATCCGTCGTGTCGGTGCTGCCGCCACCTACCCAAGTCCACGCACGACGGCAATTTCGAGATCACGGATTTTCTTGCGCAAAGTGTTGCGGTCCAGCCCCAGCATGGCGGCGGCCTTGATCTGATTGCCGCGGGTGGCCGCCAATGTCATCTGGATCAACGGCCGCTCGACCTCGGCGAGCACGCGATCATAAATGCCTGCGGCAACGAAGCCATCCTGATGCGCGGACAGGAATTGCGCGATATGGCGTTCGACGGCACGGCTCAAGGATTCCGCGCCGTCACCTCCTTGGGTCGCCTCGCCTTGATGGCCCGACACCAGCGCCTCACCCATGCTATCGGCAAGCTCAGCCGCGATCACCGCACCGGACATCACCTCATCGGCGCACAAAGCGGTCAACCGATGCATCAGATTTTCGAGTTCGCGCACATTGCCCGGCCAGCGATAGCCGGCCAGCGTGTCGATGGCGGTTTGGTCGAGCGATTTGGCCGGCTGGCCATCGATGCGGGCACGTTCGAGGAAATGGCGAGCAAGATCGGCAATGTCACCGGCACGCTCGCGCAACGGTGGCAGGCGGATCGGCACCACGTTGAGCCGGTAATAAAGATCCTCGCGGAACAGCCCCTGGCGGATGGCCGCCCGCAAGTCGCGATGGGTGGCGGCAATAATGCGGACATTGGCGCGGATCGATTGCCGCCCCCCGACGCTGGTAAACTCGCCTTCCTGGAGCACGCGCAACAGTCGGGTTTGCGCCTCGGGCGGCATATCGCCGATTTCGTCAAGGAACAGCGTTCCGCCGGCCGCCTGCTCGAAGCGACCAGGATTGCGATTGGTGGCGCCGGTGAAGGCGCCACGCTCATGGCCAAACAATTCGGCTTCGATCAGTTCGCGTGGGATTGCAGCCATGTTGATGGCGACAAACGGCCCGGCCCGGCGGCGGCCAAAATCATGCAAAGCGCGGGCCACAAGCTCCTTACCAGTGCCGCTTTCCCCGTTGATCATGACGGTGAGATCGGCCGCAGTTAGCCGGGCGATTGTGCGGTAAATGTCCTGCATTGCCGCCGATCGGCCGATCAATGGCATGCGTTCGTCACTGTCCCGGCCCGGTTCATGCGGAACCGGAATAGCCGCAGTTGCCAGGGCCCGGTCCACCACAGCCAGCAATTCCTTCAAATCGAATGGCTTGGGAAGATATTCAAAAGCCCCCCGCTGGGTCGCTTTGACCGCCGTCATCAGGGTGGACTGCGCGCTCATCACGATCACCCGCAGCTCGGGGCGGATATGGCGAATGCGCGGCACCAGATCGAGCCCGTTTTCGTCCGGCATCACCACATCGGTGATCACCAGATCCCCCTCGCCTTCCTCGACCCAACGCCACAGCGTTGCCGCAGTGCCGGTGCTGCGAACCTGATAGCCCGCCCGGCCCAGCGCCTGGGTCAGCACAGTACGGATCGAACGGTCATCATCGGCAATAAGGATGGTGGGCACGGTCATGTCAGGGTTTGCCTGTTATGGTTTGGTAGCAGGAACATCAATCGGTTGGGCAAAATCATATCTGGCTCGCCCCATCATCCGTGTGCATGGCAAGGTGGAGCCGGAATTCAGTGCGGCCGGGTCGGCTATCGACCTCAATCAAACCGCCATGATCGGCGACAATTTTCGCCACCAGCGCGAGTCCCAAGCCGCTCCCGCTCGGCTTGCTGGTCACAAATGGGTCAAACAAATGCGGCCTGATGTCGTCGGAAATCCCTGGCCCGTTATCGCGCACCGCCACCACCAGCGGCAGATCAACCCGCGCGTTGGAACCAGCTACAGCCAGACGCACGCCTTGTTGATAGGCCGTCGTCAGGGTAATTTCACCTGTTCCATCGGTTGCTTCCGAGGCATTTTTAACCAAATTCAGCAACACCTGAACCAGCTGATCCCGATTGCCGAGCACCGGCGGCAAACTCGGGTCATAAACCTCGGCAAATCGCACATTTTCTGCAAACCCCGATTGCGCGAGCCGGCGAACATGTTCAAGCACGCGGTGAATGTTAACCGGCGCGAAGGTCACCGGCTTTTCACCGAACACCTCCATCCGATCGACCAACGCGCGGATGCGATCGGCTTCGTCGCGGATCAGCACGGTCAGTTCCCGGTCATCGGGATGAACGCTGGCTTCAAGCAACTGCGCCGCCCCGCGAATGCCAGAGAGCGGGTTCTTCACCTCATGCGCCAGGATCGCGGCCATGCCGGCAACACTGCGGGCCGCGCTGCGAAACCCGAGCTGACGATCGAGGCTGCGGGCGGCAGAGGCATCCTGCAGGACCAAAATCACCGACCCCGCCTCTCCGAGCAAAGGCGACCCCTGCACCGTCAGCCCCTGTTTGTTAATGCGCGGGCATTCTAGGGTCATGTCATGATCTGAAACCGTGGCGCCAACCC
>JACMOQ010000289.1 GCA_014377905.1 Acetobacteraceae bacterium
CTGGCGCCACAACCGTGCCATACCCGTTCGGCTTCTTTTCACCGTTGACAGCAAAATACCCGTCATTCTTGCCGGCATAATAAAACGCATACAGCAGAATTGGGTCCGCATCAGGGTCAGTGACCGAACTGATCAGCGACGCCCCGCTGACCGATTGCCCGGCCGCGACTGTGATATCATGCGACTTCACTACTGGCGGCCGATTAGGGTCGGGCGGCGGCGGCGATCCGGGCGGCGGGGGCGGCGCGGGCGCCACCGCGCCGGTGGTCGCAGTCAGCGAACCGACCGCCGAAAACTCCTTCCCGTCCGACACCGCAATCGACAGGGTTTCAATCCCGTCCGTGGCACCGCCGACATATTGCACGGTGGCAAGCGCGCTGGCCTCGACATAAAAAAATTCTTCCGCCGGCTGCACCTCACCCACGATGTCAAAATGGCCGCCGCCAGTGCCATTATCGTAGAACGCGTATCGCTGCGGCGGATTGCCGTCGGGATCAGTGACCGACCGGATCAGCGACGCGGCCGAAATCACCGCGTTCGGCGCCAAAGTCACGTCCTGGACCACAATAACCGGTGCATGATTGACGTCCGTCGGCGCGGATGCGTCCGAGGTGCTGGCGTTGACCGACCCGAAATTTGATTCACCATTCGCGCTGAATGCCTGGACAAACAGCGATTCCGCGCCAATGCCCACCCCGCCAACATAGGCGATGGTCGCGAGTTGGTTCGCCGCGACGAAAATCCAGTCGCCACTTGGCTGAACCACGTCGTTGACGGTAAAATGCCCATCCCCGCTACCGCCATCCCAGAAGCCATACTGGGAAATCGGCGCGCCACTCGGGTCGCTCGCCGACACAATCATCGATGCCGCGGCGATGCGCTGCCCCGGAGCGACGCTCACGTCGCGCACAACAATCACAGGCGATGAACCGATGGTACCCGACATGCTGCCCCCGCGCCCGTGCAGATGGCTGCCCACTGCAAGCCACCTTCCGCGCGAGGTAATTGTGCCCGCACGCGCGCGGCAACACAACTTATACCAAAGGGCGCGACCATTGACCTCTGCCCGTCATCGCGAACCCTGCTTGGGGCGTGGCGATTCAGGCGAACGGTTACCGATCTGTCCCCGTAGACCGCCGCGACTTTGCCTCGCGTTGGCGATCTAGATTGGCGAAATGCGCATCGATGTCGGCCCGAATCGCGTGCGCCTGGGCGATCGGCAGAAAATGATCGATCACCAGGACAGGGACACGCAGAATAAGAAAGGACACGATTGCGCATTACTGCGCAATCGTGTCCTGTTTTACGCCACCAACCGACGCAGCTTTTTGCGCCAGCCGCTGTTACTGAAACCCATTCATGCCGACCATTTCGCTCGGAACACGACGGGTTTTAGCAACGTATGTCGGTGCATTTCCCCCGGATGCTTGAAGCATCCGGGAGGGGAGGCAGGTTACATGAAGTTTGTGCTGGTCAATCCAGTAAAGTTCTGGAAGGTGATGCGCGTGCCGTCGGTCAATGTTAGATGCTCACTCCCGCCGCTATTTGTGGCGGTTCCCAAGGCACGAGTGGCTTCCCCACTAGCGAACCCGACCAGGGAAATGAAGTCCGCACCCGATTTGAAGTTTTGGATGAGAACGTCTGGATGATTGCCCTGGGTAAAGGCGTATAAATCCATCCCCGTCCCGGCACTGATTGTTGCAGCCCCGGTCGACAGCAACACATTCGTATTATTGTTCCCGGTGCGGATCAAATTGGGTCCGCTGCCGGCATAGAGTTTATGCACCCCTTGGGTCCCGGCAGCCGAGATAGTTTCGGCTCCCGACCCAGCCTTGATGGTATCGCCCGCACCGCTACCGGCGGTGAGCACGTCGCCTTCGCCACCACCGAAAATGATTGACGTTCCAGACCCGCCGGTGATGCTGTTATGGCCGGACGCTCCGGCCAGGAACAACGCAGTTCCCGACCCTCCCGTCGCGGTCAGCGCGCTGTCAACACCAAAGGCTGCAATCGTATCGGCGCCGTTGCCGCCGACATAGGTCATCGGTGCGAAGGCGAGTGCGATTACTGAGCCCGCTCCACCATGCAAGGTCGAAGCCCCAGATGCACCCAGCACGGTGGACGCGCCCGCGCCGCCATGGAAATCCATCCGACCCGATCCGGCGAAGACAAACATGTTGCCATCCGCATTCACCGTGGCCGACCCGGTGCGAGCTATTACGGTATCGGCGCCGGTCGAATTCACCACATCGGTGTTCGAACCAAGCCAAAGTTGGGAGTTACCTGAACTGGACATGGTGTCCGCTCCCACGCCCCCAACGACCGTCGCCCGGCCGCCGCCTCCGATAAAGCGCGATGGGCCGCTGCCTAGGAACACCACCGGTGCGTTGGTGCCGGCCGTAACGGTAGCCGCCCCGCTGCCTCCAGCGATCAGATCGTTGCCGGTGCTGTTCACCTGATTGGCGCCGCTGCCGAGCAATATCTGGTTCTTACCCAACCCAGCCGCAATCACGTTGTTGCCGCCAAGGGCTGCAACCGTGTCATCGCCGGCGCCGAGGTCGATATTTTGCGAACCAGCACCTTCAAAGACGCTGACAAGGTTCGATCCGCCGCCGACCATTACGGTCCCGGTCCCCGCGCCAGCGTTGAAGGCAAGGCCGCCGGTGCCCGCAACGACAACCTGTCCGTTGCCTGCCCCGCCAAACAATGTCACCGGAGCAGGCGCATCAACCGCGATCGTTCGATACCCGGACGGTACTGCAACCTGCCCGCCTTGATGCACCACCAAAGACCCATCACCGCTGGCAGGTCCCGCCGGGATCGCATCGCCCGGCACGATCGTTACGGGAAGTATTTTTCCAGCAGCGACCGCGGCATTGTGCACCGCGAGCAGCCCCTGGGCGGCAGCGGCCCTGGCGACGCTGTCAAAGCCGATTTGAATTCCAATCGCCCCCGAGCCACTGAACGATACCATGCTCAACGGCGCACTGGCGACAACGGGTTCAGGCTTCGCAGTACTTGTGTTCGTGGTTCCAGTAGGTGCGGGGTTACTCGCTGGGGTTGTCGTTTGATCGGCCGCTTTTGGTGCGACTTTACTTCCCAAAAGTATTTCAACGGCCTTGTTTTCGATCGGCGCGACCGCCACCGCTGGTTTGTTCACCGGGGTTGCATCCACCGCGCCGCTGGCACCATTGCCACTTTCGGTGGCAACAGTCTGGCCCTTCGGAACGATTTCCTTTTCGACCGGGTCTCGATTATTGACAGGTTCGATATCTGCCGTCGTGCTTCCAGTGAGCAGATACGTGGACAGCTGGGTTGACGCCGGATCGGCACTGCAGTCGAGGTACGAAGCGAGCTTATTCGCCAAAGCTCCATTCACAGCCTTCAGTTCGCCCGACGCGACCGGCAGCACTGTCTTGTAGCCCGCGCTGCCGTCAGTTTCCCCCGTGGTGCCATTGCCGCTTCCAGCGGCAACGCTTTCGCCATGCAGCACGATTTCTTTTTTGGCCAGGTCGCGGATGGACGCCAGAACGGCCGCTGCATTGGCGTCGTTGGGATCAAAGTGGAAGGTTTGCCGGTAGTGCAGCACTCCGTTGGCATCAGCGGTCGGGAACTGCGCGTTGCCGGTGTGGTCATGGCTGGTGGTGCCATGATCATGAACTGAATCGTCCGGGTTCAGGCTCAGGTTCAGCAGGATTTGGCCATATCTGGTCAACCCCTCAGCGAGTTCGACAAATCCATCGTGATCGCCATCCTGGGCGAGCGTTGGGGTATGCGACACAGTCCCATCGGTGAAGCCGTGGATGTGTTGCGGGTGCACCTGCCCTGGTTCCATGCCCTTGGCGTCG
This sequence comes from Acetobacteraceae bacterium, assembly GCA_014377905.1. Lineage (GTDB taxonomy): Bacteria > Pseudomonadota > Alphaproteobacteria > Acetobacterales > Acetobacteraceae > CAITOL01. The sequence continues at coordinate 3,849 of JACMOQ010000289.1, forward strand.
ATCTGGATCGTAACATTATGGTTCTTGTTGTCGAGAAGCAGGGCCGCCCCGCCACTGACGCCAGAATTGTTCAACGCAATGAAGCGGGTCGC
>JACMOQ010000290.1 GCA_014377905.1 Acetobacteraceae bacterium
GCACCGACCTGGCAGCGGCGGTGGCGGCGGGTGATGGCATGGCGGCCAATCTGGACCGAAGCGCCTCGGCGTTGCGGGCGATGGTGGGGCCATAATTGCCGGTGTTCATAATTGTCGGCGCCCATAATTGCCTGTGCAGCGCCGCCTGGACAGTGAAGGGGTGATCATGCGCGTATATCTTGCCGGCCCCGACGTCTTCCTGCCCGACCCGGTCATGCGCGGCGCCGCATTAAAGCGGATTTGCGCAAGCTTCGGGCTGCGCGGCGTGTTTCCGCTCGATGAACTCGATGGCGGCGATCCGCCGGAACTTGTTGCACTCGATCTTGCCTTTCGGATTGCCCGGCGCAACGAACTGCACATCCTCGCCTGCGATGCGCTGATCGCCAACCTGACCCCGTTTCGCGGCCCCAGCGCCGATGTGGGGACAGCTTATGAACTCGGGTTCATGCGCGCGCTTGACCGTCCGGTGTTCGGCTGGTCGAACGTCACCACCAAATTCGCGACCCGCACCCGTGCTTTTATCGGCAGCGACGGCGCAACTGATCAAGCGGGCATGCTGGTCGAGGATTTCGGGATTGCCGATAATCTGATGATCGAAGGGGGCATAGCCGCATCTGGCGGGGAATTTTTCGCCAGCGATATCTCCCCAGATTCGGTTTGGCGGGATTTGACAGCCTTCACATGCGCGGTCGCGGCCACCGCCGCCCGGCTCGCAAGATGATGACGGATTAGTGGGTCAACCCCGCGACCGGAATGCCGGCCGGACCCGCCCGACGGCTGCGCAACATCCGGCTGACATCATCAAGCCGGCCCGCCAAAGCGTAGGCTTTGAGCAAGGTGAAATCGACCAGATCGCGTTGCGCGCGGCTGCCACCGATGCGTTCATGGTCGGCGAAGACCGGCTCGATTGCGGCAATCGCGCCATTAAAGTCCTGACGGTTGAAGGCGGCAAACCCCTTCGCCAACGCGGGCACCAGCGGGCCGGACGGCAGGCGTCCATTGCTTGCCATGTCCGCCATGTCGCGCAATCGTGCTTCCAGCGCTGCGCCATTGCCGGTGACGGCATCAGCGAGGGCGATGTGGGTGTCGGCATAAGCGACCGCGGCGCGCGGGAACATCTTATGGGCAAAATCATGCAATGCCTGCCAGCGCGCTGGATCGCGCGGCGCCCCGGCGAGTTCGGCCCGCCACAAGAAGGACACCGCATCCACCAATGGAATGAGCGGGAAGCCACCTTTGGCGACCGGCGGGGCGAAGGCGGTCTGGTAGAGCCGAAAGGCTTCGGCTTGATTGCCTGCCTCAAGCTCGGTCAGCGCCAGATGCCAGCTGAGATGGCCGTGCAGAGGTCCATCGGGCGAATAGGTCGTGAGCCATTCGGACAAATAAGCCCGTGCAGCGTCGGGTTCGCCGTCTTCGTAATGGACGTGGGCGCGAATATGGGTGGCATTGGCGTTGCGCGGGTTTTGCGCGACCGCCCGCTCGATCTTGGCGCGGGCGGCGTCGCGCTGGCCGGTTTCGACCAGCGCGAAGGCGTGCTGGGCATTGAACCACCAGTCATCACCATAGGCCTCGGCGAGGCTATCGAGCAGGGCGACCTGTTCGGCCTCGCGCCCCGGTCGGCCAGAAAATCCGATCAGCCCGAACACCGACGAACACGGGCTGAGCACCACCGCATCGCGCGGCCAGTCGCGCAAATGGGCGCGGGCGGCATCCGTAGCGGCATCCGGGGGGCCGGACAGCAACTGGCCGTGGAACGCCATATGGCTCGCCTCACGCGCGGAAATCCCGCCTGCCACTGACTGTCCCGCCGCGAAACTTGCCCGTGCCCCGACCGGATCGCTGCCGACCTGCTGCACCCGCGCTTTGCCGGCATATGCGAGCGCAAAACCCGGATCGGCCGCAATCGCCCGGTCAAACGCCGCACCAGGGCCAGGATTGGCCGACAGCACCAGATCACAAGCCTCGACATAGGCGTCCCGCGCGGCGGAGGAGGGTGTTGTGAGGGCGAGGCCGTAGCGGTCGGTGAGCATTAGAAATGGTCCCTGCGGTGTTTTAGGGGGTTATCCGAAGACTTCGCTGTGCGATACGAGAGTTTCAACGTCCTTTGGTGGTTCCGTCAAAACCCCCAACGCATCAGCAATGCCAAAATCCCCTGGTAGCGCACCGCGTGGGAACAGCCGCGTCACATGGCCCATCTTGCGGCCAGGCCGGGCTTCGGCCTTGCCGTAAAGATGCGGGATAAGCCCCGGCGTTGCCAGTATTTCCGGCCACAACGCAACCTCGTCCGGTCCGATCAGGTTCTTCATCACCGCGTCGGAATGCCGTGTCGCCGGAAGCAATGGCAAACCGGCGACGGCGCGGATATGCAGCTCGAACTGGCTCGCCGGGCAGGCATCGATGGTCCAATGCCCGGAATTGTGCGGGCGGGGTGCGATTTCGTTGACCAGTACTTTTCCGTCGCTGGCGACAAACATTTCGACCGCCAATAACCCTACCAGATCAAGCGCCGCGGCAACCTTGCGCGCTAAAATCTGAGCGGCCTCTGCTATCGCCTCCGCGATCGGCGCGGGCGCGAGGGTGAGGTCGAGGATATGGTCGCGATGGCGGTTTTGCACCGTGTCGAACGCCGCCATGTTGCCATCGGCGCCGCGTGCCACGATCACACTGATCTCACACGCGAAATCCACGAAACCCTCCAAAATCAGGGGCTTGGGCGACAATTCCTCAAACGCGGCGGCCAGTTCGCTGGCATCGCGCAGTAGGCGCTGGCCTTTGCCATCATATCCCAGACGGGCAGTCTTGAGGATGGCCGGCAGGCCAAGCTCCTCGGCGGCCTTGTGCAGTTCATCAAGCGATCGCACCGCCCGCCACGGCGCAGTGGGCGCGCCGGCAGCGTGCAAAAACGTCTTTTCAGCGATGCGGTTCTGACTGATCCGAAGAATTTCGGGCGCTGGACGTACGGGCCGTAAAGATGCCAGTAAATCAAGGCCTTCAGCGCTGACATTCTCAAATTCAAAGGTCACTACGTCGACCGCGGAGGCAAAGCGGCGCAAGGTTGTACTGTCTTCGTAGTCCCCCAGTGTCACGCTATGGGCGACCTGCACTGCTGGGTCGTCTTTGTCTTGGGTCAAAATGTGGCAGGGATAGCCGAGCCGCGCTGCCGCCATCGCGCTCATCCGGCCAAGCTGGCCGCCGCCGACAATGCCGATTGTGGCGTTGGGCGACAACGGGAAGCTCATGGGGCCAACTGACCCACCGGGATTTCGGCGACAGATGCCGTTAGCGCCGCGCGGTGATCAGCCAGGCGCTGGGCGAGCGCGGGGTCGGAAATCGCCAGGATGCTGGCTGCCAGCAATCCGGCATTGATCGCGCCAGCCTTGCCGATGGCCAGGGTCGCAACCGGGATGCCGCCGGGCATTTGCACGATGGAAAGTAGCGAATCCATCCCCTTCAGCGCGGCCGACTCGACCGGCACCCCAAGCACTGGCAGGATCGTCCACGCCGCCGCCATGCCGGGCAGATGGGCTGCCCCACCGGCGCCGGCGATAATCACTTTCAATCCCCGCATGACAGCGGTCTTGGCATATTCTGCCAGGCGATCCGGCGTGCGATGCGCCGAGACAATCCGCGCCTCGTAGGCCACGCCAAGCTTGTCGAGCATGTCGGCCGCATGGCGCATCGTCGGCCAATCCGACTGGCTGCCCATGATGATCCCCACCACAGCGTCCATCAGGCGATGCTGTCGGGAATGAGGTGGGACTCAAGCCAGGCGATCTCGTCCTTCAGCAGCAGCTTGCGCTTTTTGAGGCGTTGCAAATGCAACTGGTCGAGCGGGCCTGTTTCGATCAACCGCGCTATCACGGTATCGAGGTCGCGATGTTCGCTGCGCAATTCGTGCAGCTTGCGAAGGATGGACTCACGATCAGTCAGCATGAACGATACCTAGCATATCAGGAGTCGCCCAAGCATAGGCGAAATCGGGCGCGATCGAGACGTTTCTTGGAAACTTTGTCACGATTTCTCCATTACTTTGGAGTAGCAATTTCACGCCACCACTTGCTAGGCTCAACATGGTGGCCACGGCCATCATGCAATCTGCGATAGCACAGGAGATCCCATGAACATCGGACCCCGCCTCAGCAGCCTTAAGCGTCAACATGTTGATCTGGAGGCGAAAATTGCGGATGAAGACCGCCGTCCCCGCCCGGATTCCGATGCCTTGAGCCGACTGAAGGTGGAGAAACTGCGCCTGAAACAGGAAATGGAGCGATTGCAAGCCCAGGCGCACTAGTTTTCAGGCCGCTTCTTCTGTTTCTGGCATCGGGAGCGGCGGCACTGCCAGCCCCTCACGGGTCAGACGCTCATTGCCGGCCTGGATCGCGTGGTGCAGGTCGGTCTGGGTGCATAGCCCGAGAATAACCGGATCGCGCGGTTTGATATTGGCTGAATTCCAATGCGAGCGGTCACGCACCTTCTGGATGGTTTCCTTGGTCGTGCCCATCAGCTTGCCGACCTGGATTTCGGTCAGTTGCGGATAGTTGCGCAGCAGGAAGGCGATCCCGTCCGGGCGGTCATTGCGTTTGGCAACCGGGGTGTAACGCGCGCCCTTCTGCTTCTTGGCCGGCTGCACCGGTGGCAGCAGTTTCATGCGCAGGGCGTCGTTGGCCTCGCAACGATGAATTTCCGCCAACGTCACCTGGCTGTTGGCAACCGGGTCATACCCGATAATCCCCTGCGCCACTTCGCCATCGGCGATTGCCTGGATCTCGAGCGGATGCATGCCGCAGAAATCAGCGATCTGTGTGAAGGTGAGGGCAGTTTTCTCGATCAGCCACACCGCGGTGGCTTTGGGCATCAGCGGCAGGGTCATGGCATATTACCTTCAGGCCTCGGGCCGACAATGGTAGCGTCAGGCGGCACCGGAAAGCCGGGCATATGGACCGGAGCGGGCAAGCCGGTCAAGCGATTCACTCGCGTGCCTGCCGCAAGTGTTGGGTATGGCTGGGACCGGAGAAAAACAATGCTGAACCAACGGAAGACGTCCGAGTAAGGAAAGATGTCCGTCGGAAACGGTTTTGCTGCCCGAGCCATGGAACGGGTTGGCGGCCAAGCGTGCGAGCGCGCGCCGAGGCGACCATCGAAAGCGCTATGTCGAGGTTGGGATTGGCGAGCGTGGCTCAACCTGAAGCCCCCGCCTTACGATCAGAAGAAGGCCCGCGAATTGCTGCGCGAGGCGGTGCACCCCAACGGGGCACCACACCACCGGGTCGCCGGGGGCCTGTCGCCCTTTCATCCGCTGGTCACCTTTGCGCGCTTCGACAAGGTATCGTTCAAGCCGCAGCCGTTTGCGTTCTGGCGCAGCATGCAGGAGATTGGCGGTAAGCAATAGCGAAACGACCAATATGTCCGGGTTTTTCATCCGTCGGCTGATGCAGGGCGTGATCAGTATCATCGGCGCAAGCATAATCATTTTCGTGATTTCGCGCCTGTCGGGCGATCCGATTCTGATGCTGCTGCCCAATGACGCGCCGACCAGCATGATCGAAGAAACCCGCCGCAATCTCGGCCTCAATCGGCCACTTTGGGTGCAATATCTGATCTTTGCCCAAAACGCGCTGGTGGGGGATTTCGGCAATTCCTATCGCTGGAAAATGCCGGCGCTTAAGCTGATCTTGGACCGGCTGCCGGCAACGATTGAACTCGCCATGTGCGGCCTGTTGTTCAGTGTCGCGGTCGCGGTCCCGGTCGGCGTGATGTCGGCGGTGCATCGCGGCGGCTGGATTGACCGAATTGGCCGGGTCTTTGCCATGCTCGGGCAGGCAATGCCGGCCTTCTGGGTCGGGTTGCTGCTGATCCTGGTGTTCGCCATCAAGCTCAACTGGTTGCCAGCTTTCGGCCATGGCAGTTGGAGCCAGTTAGTCCTGCCGGCGATTTCGCTCGGCTGGTACCCCGTGGCGGCACAGACCCGCATCGTACGGTCGGCGATGCTCGATGTGCTGGATAGTGACCATATCCGCCTGTCGCGCGCGCTCGGCACGCCGGAGCGCTTGATCATCTGGAAATACGCGCTGCGCAATGCCGCGGTGCCGCTACTGACCATGCTCGGGGTATATTTTGCCGCGATGCTGGGTGGCGCCTTCGTGGTGGAAACGATATTTGCCTGGCCCGGCGTAGGGCGCACCGTGGTCGAGGCAGTGTTCGCCCGCGATTTCCCGGTGGTACAGGCCGGGGTGCTGTTCACCTCGGTCCTGTTTGTGATGTCTAATTTGTTGGTTGACCTGTCCTATGGCCTCGTTGACCCGAGGATCCGCAATGGGCGCTAGCATGTTTCGCGGCCTGCCATGGCTGCCACTTCTGGTGATCGCCGCTGTCGGCGTATGCGCGGCCGGAGGCGACGCGATGCTGCCTTTCGATGCCAACGAACTGGATCTCGGCATCGCCTTCAAGCCGCCATTTTGGCTTGCGGGCGGGGACATGACCAATCTGCTCGGCGCCGATAATCTCGGGCGCGACATCCTTAGCCGGATCATGGCGGGATCGCGGGTTTCGGTGATCGTGGCCTTTTACGCGATCCTGTTTTCCGGCGGAATCGGCGCGGCTATTGGCATGATCGCCGGGTATTTCGGCGGCTGGGTTGATACGCTGCTGATGCGGTTGATCGAAATTCAGCAATCCGTTCCATCGATCGCGTTGGCGCTGATCCTGGCGGCGGCGTTGGAGCCCGGCTTATCTACCGTGGTGGTGGTGATCGTGCTGACCTACTGGGCCTGGTACGCGCGCATCATCCGCGGTGAGATCATGGCGCTCAAAGGCCGCGATTACATCGCCTTTGCCCGGGTGGCCGGCGTCGGCACGCCAACGATATTCGTCCGTCATTTGCTGTCCAATATTTTCAATACCCTGGTGGTGCTGGCAACCTTGCAGGTCGGGCAGGTAATCTTGTTTGAGGCATCGTTGTCCTTCCTCGGCCTTGGCATTCAGCAGCCCGATATCTCCTGGGGGCTGATGCTGGCAGACGCGCGTCAATACATCACCAACGCCTGGTGGGCGATTACCATGCCGGGGATTGCGATCATGCTGACCTGCCTCTCATCGAATATTTTCGGCGACTGGTTGCGCGACCGGCTCGACCCGCAGTTGCGGCAACTCTGATGCTGCTCTCAGTCAGGGATCTGCAAACCCATCTCCATCTTAAGCGCGGGGTGCTGCGCGCGGTTGATGGCGTGAGCCTCGATGTCGCCGAGGGGGAAACCCTGGGGCTGGTCGGCGAATCCGGGTCGGGCAAAACGCTCACCGGATTGTCGTTGCTGCGGCTGTTGCCGAAAGGCTCCGGCCGGATTGTCGGTGGCTCGATCAAGCTTGACGGCCAGGAACTGACCACACTTTCTGAAGCGGCGTTGGCCCGCGACATTCGCGGCCGCAAGATCGCGATGATCATGCAGGACCCGATGACATCGCTGAACCCGGTGTTTTCAATCGGCGATCAGGTAGGATCGCCGTTGCGTAACCACGATATTGCGCGGGGCGCCGCCCTACGCTCGGCGGTTGTCGATGTTTTGCAAAGGGTGCGCCTGCCGTCGCCGGCAGACCGGCTCGGCGACTATCCGCATCAATTTTCCGGCGGCCAGCGCCAGCGTATTGTTGCCGCCATGGCGATCGGCTGCACCCCAAGGCTGTTGGTCGCCGATGAGCCGACCACCGCGCTCGACGTTACCATCCAGGTGCAAATCATCAATCTGCTGCGCAGTATCCAAGCCGATACCGGCGCTGGAATCATCTTGATCACCCATGATCTCGGGGTGGCGGCGAGCCTGTGCCGGCGCATCGCGGTGATGTATGCCGGACAAATCATCGAAACCGGGCCGGTGCGGGCAATCTACCGCAGTCCTTCGCACCCTTATACCAAGGCCTTGCTGGCAGCGATCCCGCGCCTCGGCGCCAAGCGCGCCAGGCTTACCGCGATTGCCGGCCAGCCACCCAGCTTGATTGATCCGCCGACCGGCTGCCGCTTCGCCGCCCGCTGCACGCTTCGCATGGACAAATGCGCCGAGGCGCCACCGAATGTGACGCTGTCGGATGGCCACAGCGCCGCCTGCTGGAAGTTGGTCTGATGGCCGCAATGCTCGAACTGGCCGGCGTCACCAAGCATTACCGCACCAGGCACGGCGTGGTGCGCGCGGTGGAGAATGTTTCGCTGCGGGTCGAGCCGCGCACCACCATGGCGCTGGTCGGCGAAAGCGGCTGCGGCAAGACCACCATCGCCAAGATGATCCTGCAATTGGAGCAGCCAACATCGGGCACGATCCACTTTGAAGGCCAGGATATCGCGACGATGGACCGCGCTGCCCTTCGCGCTTATCGCCGCCAGGTCATGGCGGTGTTCCAGGACCCGTATTCCTCGCTCAACCCGCGCCTCCGGGTCGGTACGATTATCGCCGAGCCGGTATTGGCGCATGAACGGAAATCCCGCGCCGAACTCGATAAAATTGTAGCAGAAGTGCTCGATGTCGTCGGCATGCCTGCCAGTGCCGCGCGGCTTTACCCGCATGAATTTTCCGGCGGTCAACGCCAGCGCATTGCCATTGCCCGTGCCTTGGCGCTGCGACCCCGGTTGATGGTGCTCGATGAACCGGTTTCCGCACTCGATGTTTCGATCCGCGCCCAGATCCTCAATCTGCTCGCCGATATCCAAGCCGAGTTTGGTCTGACCTATCTGATCATCGCCCATGACCTCGCGCTGGTGGAGCATTTCAGCAGCGATGTCGGTGTGATTTATCTCGGTTGCCTCGCCGAGGCCGGGCCGACCGAGCAGGTTTTCGCCGCCCCCCGCCATCCTTATACCAAAGCCCTGCTGGCCGCGGTGCCGCTGCCCGATCCCGACCATGTGCTGAGCGAGGCTGCCGCGACGGGCGAAATTGCCAGCGCGATGAACCCGCCCGCTGGCTGCCGTTTCCACCCGCGCTGCCCCTATGTGATGGATGTCTGCCGGGTGACCGCCCCGGTTCTGGCCGGCACCCCGCATGCGACATCATGCCATTTGCCGGTCATTGACTGACCAGGGGGCATTCCCCCCTGGCTCGGGCCGGCCTATGATCACCCCAGGAGGGTCCTCACGTATGACCGCGAAACGATTGGGCTTCTTTTCCCGCCTGCTTGATCAAACCGACGCTGCCAGCCGCTACCGCTTGGCAACCGAACAGTTTGTCCATGCCGAACGGCTGGGCTTCGACAGTGCCTGGGTCGCCCAGCATCATTTTTTCGAGGATGAAGGCGGGCTGCCGTCACCGTTCGTGCTGCTCAGCCACATTGCAGCCCACACCTCCACCATCCGGCTCGGCACCGGGATCATCACGCTCGCGCTGGAAAATCCGTTGCGGGTGGCGGAAGACGCGGCGGTGTTCGATCTGCTGTCGGATGGCAGGCTCGAACTCGGGGTCGGCTCGGGCGGCAATCCGCAGGCTTTCCCGCCTTTTGGGTTGGAAAACGCCGGCCGGACTTCGGTTTACGTGCAGAACATGATCGCGATGCGCGCTGCCTTGCGTGGCGATAGCCTTGGGGGTGCGGCGCAGCTTTACCCCGCCGGCCCGCAATTGCTCGATCGCATCTGGCAGGCGACGTTTTCGCTCGACGGCGGCAGGCGAGCCGGGCTGGATGGTGACGGGCTGATGCTGTCGCGCACCCAGCCGCGCCCGGCCGCCACCCCCCAAGCCAGCCTGACCGACATTCAGGACCCGATCATCGACGCCTATCTCGCCAATCTACCAGCCGGGCGCACCCCCCGCATCACCGGGTCGCGCACCTTGTTTGTCGCCGATAGCCGCGATGAAGCACGGCGCTACGCCGACGCAGGCCTGCGCCGGCACGATGCGCGGATGAAGGGCTTGGGCCGCGGCCTGACCGGCGAAACCCTCGATGAACTGATCGCCTCGACCGACAGCTATGTCGGTACAGTTGATGAGGTGCTCAGCGCATTGCGCCGCGACCGCACCCTCGACCGGGTGACCGATCTGGTCTTCCAGGTCCATTCCATTGACCCGCCACATGCGCTGATCCTGCGCTCGCTCGAACTCATCGCAACCGAGGTCGCGCCCGCCTTGGGCTGGCACCGAAACCAGGCCCGCCAGTTGCAGGCAGCCCAATGAGCCAGCCAGATGTCATCGATCTGCTGGTCGGCATTACCGCCGGTTGCCATCTCGACGGGCTCCGTGCCCAGCGGGTGCAGGCGCGCGACAATGCCCAGGCAAGCTATCTCGCATTGTTTCATCCGGCCGAGCCGGTTGATATCAGCCTGGTGGAACGCTACGCGGTTGCGGTGTTCGTCGCAGGCCTCCACCGCCAGCCCGCCATCACCGCCTTTTATCGCGCAGGCTTGGCGGCCCAGCCCGACCTCCGCCTGATGCTCGACGCCGAAATCGCGCGCGGCGCCACCGCCGGCCCATATGGGCATTATCCCGCCGGCCCGCTCAGCGCGGAAGACAAAGATGGCCCGACCTTCACCGCGATCACCGATGTCGGGCCACGCCTCGCGGCAGCGCTCGCCCATGCGCACATGCTGGTGTTCCACCCGCGCGATGCCTCGGCGGACGCATTGCGCACACTCGAAGCCGCGGCGTGGTCGGCCACCGGCATTGTCACCTTGTCGCAACTCGTTGCGTTTCTGAGCTTTCAGATCCGCGTCATTATCGGGCTGCGCGCCCTTGCGAAGGCCAGCTGATGTCCAGCCATCCGACAAATTTCACCCAGGCCCAGCTCGACTGGCTGCCCTGGCTGCCGCCCTTGCCGGCCGAAGATCTCACCCCGCGCCATTGGGACGGGCTGGTCGATCCGGCCCGCGCCAAATCGGCCTATTTCATGTTGTTGGCGCGCGATCCGGATATTCTTGGCGCCCGCACCCGCACTGACAAGGACATATTCTACAACCAAAATGCTGGCCTGCCGCGCGCCGAGCGCGAACTCGCGGCGGCGGCGACTTCGCGACTGAATGGCTGCATTTATTGCGCATCGGTCCACGCCCGCTTCGCCAGCCATTTCTCCAAACGCAGTGCCGATGTTGATCGGTTATTGGCCGAAGGCGTGGAAGTTGATCTTGACCCGCGTTGGAATGCGGTGGTGGCAGCCTCGGTCGCGCTCACGGAAACCCCGACAGGATTCGGGGTCGCCGATATTGCCGCCTTGCGAGCGGTCGGACTGGATGATCTCGCAATTGCCGACGCGATCCACGGCGCGGCGTTTTTCAACTGGGCGAACCGTTTGATGCTGTCATTGGGCGAGCCTGGATAGCGGCGGGACGTAATACCTTGCCTATTCCGGCACCCCAGCCGCCGCCAAAGCCGCCGTTTGTCGCGCCAGCAAACCTGCCTCCGACCAGCCCTCGACCAGTTCATTAAACAACCTGCACCAGTTCAATTCCGCCCCCATGCGGAAGAACACACTGCCGAGGCCGATGGCGCTTCTGTCCATCAGCACGAACTCACGCGGCGGCCGCACGCCGCCGGTGCGCTTCAGCCCGGCATGCACGCGGGCAGCCACCGCCTGGCCAAAGCGCGGGTCGTCAGTTTCGCTGATGCGGCGCACCCGATCCTGCAACAACGGTTCATAAAGGAAGCGCGCCCATTCACCGAGCACCTCAACCTGCTCATCGCTGAGGTTGGTGAACCCCCACGACATATAGGCCCGTCGGGCTTTGTCGTTGTCGGCGTCGCGCACCGCCTCGTAAAGTTCCAGCACCCCGCGGACAAATTTTGACGGAAACACCCGAACCACCCCGAAATCGAGCAGGTTCACCGTGCCATCGGGCCGCACCTGATAATTGCCAAGATGCGGGTCGCCATGGATGATGCCGTAATGATAAAACGGCACATACCAGGCGCGGAACAGCGCCTCGGCAATGCGGTTACGTTCGTCCTGCGGCGGATTTTCCTCCAGTCGCAGCGCCAGCGATCGGCCTTCGAGCCAAGACATCGTGAGCAGGCGCTTGGTCGAAAGCTCCGGCACCGGGGTCGGAACATGCACGGTCGGTGTCTCGGCGAGCATGGCGCTGTAAAGCCGCATATGGGCGGCTTCGCGGACATAGTCGAGTTCCTCGCGCAGGCGTTCGGCGAGTTCGGCGTAGATGTCGTCGTGCTGAATGGCGCCGTCCATGCGATGATAAATCGCCATGGCGAGCTTCAACTGGCGCAGATCGGCATCCATCGTGCTGGCCATGTCGGGATATTGCAGCTTGCAGGCGACCTCTCTGCCGTCATGCAGGGTTGCGCGATGAACTTGCCCGAGGGATGCGGCGGCCGCGGCCACCTGGTCGAATTTGGCAAAACGATTTTGCCAATCGGGGCCGAGTTCGCCCAGCATCCGGCGGCGGACGAAATTGCCGCCCATTGGTGGCGCGTTAGCCTGCAACTGCGCCAACTGGTCGGCATATTCCGCCGGCAGCGCGTCCGGCACGGTCGATAGGAACTGTGCGACCTTCATCAACGGGCCTTTCAGCCCGCCAAGAATGGTCTTGAGGTCCTCGGCATGGCTGGCGCGGTTGGTCTTGATCCCGAACGCACGTTCGCCGATCACCCGGGCCGCGATCCCGCCCACTGCGCTCGAGGTGCGGGCGAAGCGCATCGCCTCGCCGAACAGGCTGCCACGATCCTCGGTCATGCCGGCAGCTTTTCGAGTTCGTCGATGAAGCCGGAAATAATATCGAGGCCTCGTCGCCAGAAGCCGGGATCGGACGCATCCAACCCGAACGGCGCCAGCAATTCCTTATGCCGCATGGTGCCGCCGGCGCGCAGCATCGCCAGGTATTTTTCAGCAAATCCCGGATGCCCGGACTGATAGACCGCATAAAGCGCGTTCACCAGGCAATCGCCAAACGCGTAAGCGTAAACATAGAACGGCGAATGGATGAAATGCGGCACATATGCCCAGAACACATGGTAGTCCGGGGTGAATTCAAACGCCGGCCCGAGGCTTTCGGTCTGCACCTGCATCCAGATTTCACCGATCCGGTCCGGCAGCAATTCCCCCCCACGTCGTTCGTCATGCAGCAGGGTTTCGAACCGATAGAACGCGATCTGGCGCACCACGGTGTTGAGCATATCTTCGACCTTGCCGGCCAGCATGATGCGGCGGCGTTTCGGATCGGTTTCAGCGTCCAATGTTGCCCGGAAGGTCAGCATCTCGCCAAACACGCTGGCGGTCTCGGCGAGCGTCAGGGGCGTCGATGAGTTGAAATAACCCTGGTCGGCTGCCATGATCTGGTGCACGCCATGGCCGAGTTCGTGCGCAAGCGTCATCACATCGCGGGTTTTGCCGTGATAATTCAGCAGCAGATAGGGGTGGGCGGACGGCACCGTGGGATGGGCAAAGGCGCCGCCGGATTTGCCGGGCCGCGGCGGCACGTCAATCCACGGACTGTCAAAGAAGCGCTTGCCAAGGTCGGCGAGTTCCGGCGAGAACGCGCCATAGGCATCAAGCACCCGCTTCTGCGCTTCCAGCCATGGGATTTCACGATCGTCATCGCCCGGCAATGGCGCGTTGCGATCCCAATGCTGCAATTTCGCCAGGCCAAGCCATTTCGCCTTCATCGTGTAATAGCGATGCGACAGGCGCGGGAAATCACCGACCACGGCTTGGACCAGCCCCGCCACCACCTCGTCTTCGACCATGTTGGCGCGATTACGCGCGCTCGCAGGCGTCGGGTAATGGCGCCAGGTGTCGATGATTTCCTTGTCTTTGGCCAAGGTGTTGGTGATCAGCGCAAACAGCTTCTCGTTCCGCTTGAAAGCCTCGCCAATCGCATGCCCGGCAGCCTCACGGGTCGCCCGATCGGTGTCGGACAGTTTGTTGAGCACCGCCGATACCGTCAAATCCTCGCCGTTCATCACCACCCGCATCCCGGCGATGGTTTCGTCAAACAGCCGGCTCCAGGCGCTGCGCCCGGTAACTTCCTTTTCGTGCAGCAGCTTTTCCATCTCGTCCGACAGCTGATGCGGCCGGAAGACCCGCAGATCGCGCAGCCAGGATTGCCAGCGCGCCATCTCTGGTCCGGTCTTGGCGGCCAGCACCGCGTCATCCATCCGGTTGAGTTCGAGGCTGAAAAAGATCAGGTGGCTCGAAATCCCGGTCACCCGTTCCTGCATCGACTGATAGAACTTGCCGTTGGCAGCGTCCGTCGAGTCGGCGGCGAACAGCAACTGGGCGTACGACATCACCCGGCCCATCACCTCCTCGATCGCTTCGATGGCAGCGATCGCCGCCGCCAGCCTTGCGCCGTTCAGCCCCGCCAGTTTGCCGGCATACTTCGCCGCGAACGCCTTGGCATCAGCCTCGGTTTTATTCAGGTCGCGTTCCAAAGCAGGGCTGTCAGGTGCGGCGTAGAGGTCCGAAAGGTCCCAGATCGGCAGAATTGCGGCGGCTCCGTCGGGCATGATGTGCGAGGTCCTGTGTTGCTCGGTGCTCGCTCTCATGTAGGGTAGGGAGCGCATTGCGCAAAGGGTGGGGGAGACAGGAAAATGGAGCGCTACCCGGAGTGGCCGAACCTGGCCGCCATGATGTTTTCACGGGCGCGGCAATGGCCAACGCGCCCGATGCTGCGGGCCTATCGCAACGATTCCTGGGTGTCGTTGAACTGGGGCGATTTCGCCCGTCAGGCGGCCTCGGTCGCGCGGCGTCTGCGTTCGGCGGGCGTCTCGGCCGGTGATCGCGTGCTGATCGTCTCGGAAAACCGCCCCGAGTTCCCCATCGTCGAAACCGCATTGCTGGCGATCCGCGCGGTGCCGGTGCCGGCTTACACAACCTACACCACCGCCGATTTCGCCCACGTGCTGAAAGACAGCGGCGCCCGCGTCGCGGTTATCTCTACGGCCGAGCTCGCCCGCAAAATCATCCCGGCCGGCCCGCTCGATCTGTTGGTCAGCCTCGATGATTTCACCGAAGGCGGCGTGGTGACCGCGTCCTTCGCGCGTCTGGCCGATGATCCCGCCGATTTCGACGATATTGCCGCCGAGGCCGACCTGATCCCGCCCACTGGCCTCGCTTGCCTGATTTACACCTCGGGCACCGGGGGCGCCCCGCGCGGGGTGATGCTGCCGCATAAAGCCATTCTGTCCAATTGCGCCGGCGCCTTTCTGCTGTTGCAAATGATCGGTTTGCAGGACGAAACCTATCTGTCCTTCCTGCCGCTGTCGCATGCCTATGAACACACCGCCGGGCAGTTCTTCATGCTCAGCCTGGGCGCCGAAATCGTCTACGCCCGCGGCGTCGAAACCCTCGCCGCCGACATGCTCAGCGTCCGCCCGACTATCATGACCATGGTCCCCCGCGTGCTCGAAGTCATTCGCACCCGCGTCTTGCAACAAATAGGGCGCGAAAAGGCCTGGAAGCGCTGGCTGTTCAACACTGCCCTTTCCGCCGGCATCAAGAAAGCCGAGCATAAATCCCGCACCCTGTTGGAATGGTTGCTCGAACCCGTGCTCGAAGCCCTGGTGCGCCGCAAGCTCCGCGCCCGTTTCGGCGGCCGCCTGCGCGTCACCATCTCCGGCGGCGCCCGCCTTGAACCCGAAATCGGCCGCTTCTATCAGGGCCTCGGCATGCTGGTCATCCAAGGCTACGGCCAGACCGAAGCCGGGCCGGTGATTTCCGCCAACATCCCCACCCGCGTCCGCATCGACACTGTCGGGCCACCGCTTGCCGGCGACGATCTGCGCACCGCCAGCGACGGCGAAATTCTGGTGCGCGGCGATCTGGTAATGGATGGCTACTGGGGCCGCCCCGACGACACCGCCAACGCCATCCGCGGCGGCTGGCTCCATACCGGCGATATCGGCGAACTCGATGACGCCGGGAACCTGCGCATCACCGATCGCAAGAAGGACATGATCGTGCTGTCCGGCGGCGAAAACATCTCCCCCGCGCGCATTGAGGGCATGCTGATCGCCGAAGACCCGATCGCCCAGGCGGTGGTTTTGGGTGACGGCAAACCCGGCCTTACCGCGTTGGTCGTCGCTGCCGAAGGTTACGATGACATCGCGGTAGCCTCGGCCGTCAACATGGTCAACAAGCGCCTGTCAGTCACCGAACGCATCCGCCGCCACGCGATCGTCGCGCCGTTCACCATCGATAACGGGCTGATGACCGCAACCCAGAAAGTGCGGCGCCATCTGGTGGTGCAGGAGCATTCGAAGGTGCTGGAGAAGTTAGGGATTTAAGGCAAGCGTGTTCTTTTTGTGAACAAAAAAATCAAAAAAACTTCATCCATTGTTGCCGTTGGCGTGCCTCCGCTCGGAAAAAATCGTCATTGCGAGCCCTTGCGAAGCAATCCAGGGGAAATGCACAAAATAGTTTCGATATCGTAACAAAAACGACGTGAAAATGCGCTCAGGCCACCACCCCATTTTCAAAAAGCACCCCTGGCTCTGTCACCGCCAGCGGCTGCACCGCCTGAACCACTCCGGACCAGCACGTGCTTGCCCCCCCGCCAACCGGCCCGGCTGCTGCCACCACAGCCGCCACCACCGGCGCCACAACGCCCAGCATCCGGCAGAGCGGCCGCAACACCCGGCCCAGCCCTGGCATATCCGCCAATGCCGCCTGCATCGCCGGCTCGGCCAGCAGCGCCTCCAACTGGCAGCCATACTCCCCC
>JACMOQ010000291.1 GCA_014377905.1 Acetobacteraceae bacterium
CGCCTCGGTCAACGCGGTGCCACCCAAAAACAGCACTTCTTCCCTCGCTCGCACCTTGGCAACCAATGCCTGATAGCGCCGCGCGGTGGTGGGGTTCTGGTAGGCAGGGAGATGGACGGCGCGGCCGGCGATGATGTCATCGAGGGTTTTCGGTGCCGCAACCTCGACGCTTATCCCCGCCGCCTCGGCGACCGGCGCGAGACTGACCGCCGCTTCCCGACCCCAGTTAAAGGCGGCTTTGATGGCCTCAGTGGCGGTGCCGTTCAACTCGATGGCGCGCATGAGACTATCGAGGCTGAGTGGTACCAAGCCTTTCTGCCAGGCATAGCCCAGCATGAAAGGGTTGGTGGCAATCGAGTCACCCATCAAGGCGGTTGCCAAAGCGGTCGCGTTGAGGGCATCGACCGCGCCATCGCCAATCACATCGGCGATCGCCCGCCGCAGGCGCGCGCCGGGCATGACAGTGTTGGTATCCATCACGAAATCACCGGTCGGTGTCTCATAGGTATTCAACACCGCATGGGTGACGCCCGCCCGCAGGGTCGCCAGCGCATCCTTGCTGGCACCCACCACCATGTCGCAGGCCAGCAACACGTTGGCGTCGCCGCGGCTGACCCGCAAGCCGTGCAACTGCGCGGCGTCGGAAGCCAGGCGGATATGGCTGAATACGCTGCCGCCCTTCTGCGCCATGCCCATCATGTCGAGCGACGTCACATGCAGCCCGTCGAGATGGGCCGCCATCCCGAGCAACGCACCGATGGTGACAATCCCAGTGCCGCCAATGCCGGTGACCAGGATATTCCAAGGTTCGGCGAGCGATGGCAAAACCGGGTCGGGCAGATCGAACGCCCTGGCATCGACTTTCTGGCGTTTTTTCAGTCCACCGCCGTGCACGGTGACAAAGCTCGGGCAGAAGCCTTCGACGCAGGAAAAATCCTTGTTGCAGCTTGTTTGATCGATGCGACGTTTGGTGCCGAATTCGGTTGCCAGCGGTTGCACCGACAGGCAGTTGGAGGCTTTCGAGCAATCTCCGCATCCCTCGCAAATCGCCGCGTTGATGAAGGCGCGCTTGGCCGGATCGGGGAACGTGCCACGCTTGCGACGGCGGCGCTTCTCGCTGGCGCAGGTCTGGTCGTAGATCAGAATGGTGCAGCCCGGCGTTTCGCGGAGTTCGCGCTGCAGGGTCTCCATTTCGCGCCGATGATAAACTTTCGTGCCGGGCGCGAGATCGGTGACATCGTCATATTTCTCAGGCTCATCGGTGACCACCACAACCCGCCTGACCCCTTCGGCCAGCACTTGGCGGCTGATCTGCGGCACGGTTAACTGCCCGTCGAGCGGCTGCCCGCCTGTCATTGCGACGGCGTCATTATACAGAATTTTATAGGTGATATTGACGCCCGAAGCGACCGCGCCTCGGATGGCCATGTAGCCCGAATGAAAATATGTACCGTCGCCAAGATTGGCGAAGACATGGGTTTCTTCGGTGAACGGCGCCTGCCCAATCCAGGCTATGCCTTCGCCGCCCATCTGGCTGAACGTTTCGGTACTGCGGTCCATCCACATTGCCAAAGTGTGACAACCAATGCCGCCCAATGCGCGGCTGCCGTCGATAACTTTGGTGGACGTGTTGTGCGGGCAGCCGGAACAGAAAAAAGGCCGCCGGACGGCGAGAATTTCGCCGCGCGCAATCTTCGTCGCCTGATCCTTCAGAAAGCCGATGCGACCGCGAATATCGTCATTGTCAACGATCCGCGCGAGCCGCCCGCCGAGCATGATCGCGAGTTCAGACGAGGTAAATTCGCCATAGTCACGCAGGAACACCTGCCCGGCCGGATCGCGCTTGCCGTAAATCGTCGGGCGGTTAACGCAATCGTAAAGCGTGTCGCGCACCTGTTGTTCAATGATCGGGGCTTTTTCCTCAATGATGATAATTTCATCGAGACCTTGGGCAAAAGCTTGGATGGTGGCCCGATCGATCGGCCACACCAACGCAAGCTTCAGCAACCGAACCGGCGCCCGATCACCAAGGCCGAGATCGGCAAAAGCCTGCCGCGTATCCTGATAGGACTTGCCGGCGGTGATGACGCCGATCCGGGCGCCCGGTGGGTCCATTACAATCCGATCGAGCCCATTGGCGCGGGCGTAATCCACTGCCGCCGGCAGCCCGACCGCGAAGACCCGTGCTTCCTGTTCCAGCGCGACATCGGGCAGGCGGATGCCGGCATCAGGGAATTCGCCATTGGGCAAACGGATGCGGAATGATTTCAAGTCAAATTCGACCGACGCCGCGCTATCCATCACATCGCCGACGGTCTTGAAACCGACCAGGCGCCCTGACCAGCGCGACATTGCCCAGCCATGCAGGCCAAGTTCGAGCAAATCGCGCACATCGGCCGGCACCAGAATTGGCACACCGGCCGCCATCAGTGCTGGTTCGGACTGGTGTGGGACAGTTGATGATTTGCAGGCATGGTCGTCACCCGCCATCAACAGCACGCCGCCATGGCGGCTGGTGCCGGCATAGTTGGCGTGGCGGAATGCATCGCCAGCGCGGTCAACCCCAGGGCCTTTGCCATACCAATACGCGAACACGCCATCATATCTGGCGCCCCGCGTCAGGGGCAATTGCTGGGTGCCCCAGATGGCAGTGGCGGCTAGTTCCTCGTTCACTGCCGGACGAAACTGAATATGATGGTTTTCGAGATGCTTCCGCGCCGCCCACATCTGAATATCGACCTGACCGAGCGGGGAGCCACGATAGCCCGACACGAAACCAGCGGTATTCAGACCGGCGGCCACGTCCAGTTCACGCTGCAACATCGGCAGGCGCACCAAAGCCTGGGTGCCCGTCAGGTAGAACCTGTCGCTATCTGTCGCATATTTATCCTCAAGTGTGACAGCGGAATGCTTCATGGCGGCGAACTCCGGATCGATGTTCCACAGTATGCTGGGGGGGGCCACCCCGCAAGGAAGCCCGCCGATCGCATGGCCGGAACCGCGTCCTGCGATGACACGCACTAAACCCCAAATCCAGATTGACGCTTCCGAAAACCACACGCATAAGCGTCACTAATAAAATTTGGGAGGAACGCCGCGAATGGAAAGCGTGGTGGGGCTGCTGCAGCTTATCATCAACGGGGCTGCAACTGGCTGCATCTACGGCCTGATCGCACTTGGCTTCGTGCTGATCTATAAGGCCACCGAAATGGTGAATTTCGCCCAGGGCGAAATCATGATGCTTGGCGGCTTCGCGGCCTATACTTTTGTCGGCATATTCGGGATGAATTACTGGGTCGGGTCCGGCCTTGCGGTCCTTGCCACGGCAGCATTCGGCTATCTGCTCGACGCTGTGGTGTTGCGTCGGGTCATCGGCCAGCCGCAATTTGCGGTCGTCATGCTGACCTTGGGATTGGCGTTCATATTCCGCGCCGGCGCAGGGATTGCGTGGGGGTATGACTCAGTCGCGTTCGTGACGCCTTTCACCAACAGCATCGTTCGATTTGGCGACACCTTGGTGTTGGGCGCTGACAACCTTTCAATTATTTTCGGAACGCTGGTGCTTTGCGGGGTGCTGTATCTGTTTTTCAGCCGCACCAGACTCGGGATTGCCATGCAGGCGTCCTCGCAGAACCAGTTGGCAGCCTATTACATGGGCATCCCGGTCCGGAGGGTTTTCTCGCTGATCTGGGCGATCAGCGCCGGGGTTGCCGCGGTGGCCGCGATCCTGTTGGTGCCGGTGCAGATGGTCGATGTGAATTCCGGTATCGTCGGCTTCAAGGCGTTTGCCGCCGCCGTCCTCGGTGGCTTCGGCTCCATTCCTGGCGCGCTGGTTGGCGGCGTAGTGGTGGGCGTCGTCGAGCAACTCGCGGGCTTCTATCTGCCGACCGGATTCCAGGAAGTCACCTCGAACATCGTGCTGCTTGCTGTGCTTATCCTGCGTCCACAAGGCCTATTCGGCCAAGTCATCAGAAAGAGGGTGTAAGGCCATGATTGCGCCCTTTAAAGTAAGCTACCGGCAGGACTTACTGCTGGCCAAGACCCCTGCGGCCAAAGCAAGTTACGCGGTTTTGCTGGTCGCGCTGGCGGTGATCCCGCTGGTCATGGGGGAGTTCTACGTTGGTGAACTCGGTGGGCTGTTTATCTTCGCCATCGCAGGCGTTGGGCTCATGTTGCTGACCGGCTATACAGGGCTGGTCAGTCTGGGCCACGCCGCCTTCCTTGGCATTGGCGCTTATGCCCATGCGATCATGCTCGCGCAGGGTTTGCCGTTTCTGATCAGCCTGCCTTTGGCGGGCGTGATAACAGCGGCATTCGGCGTCGCAATTGGTGTGCCGACCTTGCGGATGAGCGGACTTTATCTGGCGATCTCAACCCTCGCATTTGGCAGCATTATCGGGACTGTGTTGCAGAAATGGGACGCGCTGACCGGCGGGTTTGATGGATTTCCCGTGCGCACGCCGACAATCCTGGGTTGGAAAATCCAAGGCGCGATTGGAACGTATTATACGTCGCTGATCGTGCTGGTGCTGGTGATCTGGCTGGCGTTGAACATCCTACGTGCCCCGCTCGGACGGGCAATGGTGGCGATCCGGGATAGTGAGATTTCCGCGCAGTCGATGGGCATTAATCTTGCGGTCACAAAATCGATTGCCTTTGGGGTCAGCGCTGGCATCACCGGATTGGCGGGGGGGCTTTATGCGCACTACGTTCGCCATCTTGCGCCCGACAGCTTCGATATTCTGTTGTCGATTCAGTTGGTAACGATAGTGTTCATCGGCGGGCTCGGGTCGATACATGGCGCGATTTTCGGTGCCGTGTTCATGCGGCTTTTGCCGCAGGCCATCGCGATGGTGCGCGACGATCTGCCGTTCGGGTTGGGCCGCACCCCGGGGCTTGAGCCGTCGTTGTTCGGGCTTATTCTTGTGCTGGTCATCATGTTCGAACCGGGCGGCATCAACGGCCGGTGGATGAAACTGAAGCACTGGTGCAAGTCTTTCCCACTGCACCGCCGCGCGGCATCGCGTCGACAAAAATCCTATGCCAAATCGGAGCGACTGCGATGAGCATTTTTGTCGCCGATGAGATCGCGATGAATTTCGGCGGCATCCGTGCCGTTGAGGGGGTAAGCTTTGCGGTGGAGCCGGGCGAGGTATTCTCGATCATCGGCCCGAATGGCGCCGGCAAGACGACCATTTTTAACATGATCAGCCGGATCTACACCCCGTCTGCCGGGCGGATGATGTTTGACGGGGCCGACATCACCAATGTTCCGCCCCATACAATCGCGAGCTTGGGGATTGCCCGCACCTTTCAGAACATTGAATTATTCGCCAATGCCAGCCTGCTGCAGAACCTGCTGATCGGTCGCCACTGCCACAGCAAGGTTGGGCTGCTCGCGCAACTCGGGTTTACCGCGGCGGTGCGTGACGCGGAAATCGCCCATCGTGAAAAAGCCGAGGAGGTTATCGAGTTTCTCGGAGTACAACGCTACCGCGACCAAATGATCGCCAACCTTCCCTATGGTGTCCGCAAGGTGGTTGAGCTCGGCCGGGCTTTGTGCATCGAACCGCGTTTGTTACTGCTCGATGAACCGTCTTCTGGCCTGAACGTCGAGGAGACCGAGGAAATGGGGCATTGGATCGGTGACATCAGGCGCGATCTCGGGGTGACGATCATCATGGTCGAGCATGATATGAAGCTGGTCCATATGGTGTCGGACCGGGTGATGGCGTTGGCGAGCGGGCGCATTCTGGCGCTGGGTACGTCGAGCGAAGTGCAAAACGATCCCGAAGTGATCCGCGCCTATATCGGGGGGGCGCCGGCATGAGCGCGCCACTGCTTCAGGTTTCCGGGATTGAGACTTATTACGGTCCCATTCAAGCCATTCGCGGCGTTTCGATCGATGTGCCCGAAGGTAAAATTGTCACCGTGCTGGGCGCCAATGGTGCCGGCAAGACCACAATTCTGCGTACGATTTCGGGCGTGCTCGATGCCGATCGCGGCGAGATCATTTTTCAAGGCCAGTCGATTGCGGGACAAACGCCGGATCGGGTGATGCGGGCCGGGATTTGCCATTCGCCCGAAGGTCGGGAGATTTTTCCCTTCCTCAGCGTCGCCGAAAACCTGGTAATGGGCAGCTACACAAGGCGCGACAAGGACGGCATCGCGCAAGATCTGGAAATGTGTTTTGGCTATTTTCCGAGACTTAAAGAACGAGCGCAGCAGCGCGCGGGCCAGTTATCAGGTGGTGAGCAGCAGATGCTGGCGATCAGCCGGGCGCTGATGGGACGTCCGAAGCTGCTTCTGCTTGATGAACCTTCGCTTGGACTTTCGCCACTGCTCACGACGCAGATATTTGAGATCGTCAAGCGTATCAATCGTGAACGCGGCGTGGCGATACTCCTGGTCGAACAGAACGCCCACATTGCGCTGCAGACCGCTGATTATGGCTATGTGCTCGAAGTCGGGCGCATCGTGATGCAGGACGAATGTGCGGCATTGCTTGCGCGTGATGATATTCGCGAATTCTATCTCGGCCACAAGGACGCAGGCGCCCGCGGGCAGCGGCGCTGGAAGAAGAAGAAGCTATGGCGGTGAACGATCTTTCGATCCCGGCGCTGTTGATCCGCCGCGCGGGCGAAACCCCGGGAGCCACGATCCTGCGCAAGAAGGATCGTGGCATATGGAAGGCAACCGATTGGGCAGGTCTGCTGCGCCAGGCGCAGAGTTTCGCCGGCGGCTTGGCAGCCAGCGGCCTGCCGCGCGGCTCCGTCATTGGGATTCTGTCCGAGATTTCGCCGCACGCCGTTGCGGCAGATCTCGGAACCTTGGGCGCTGGCATGGTGGCACTGGCGCTTCAGCCGAACGAGCCGAGTGAAGCTGTGGCCCATGTGCTTGCCGATTCTGGCTGTGCACTGGTGTTTGTCGAGGGCGAGGAACAGCTCGACAAAGTGCTGCATATTCGTGACCGCTGCCCGCAGCTGCAACGCGTTGTCATTCTTGATGTGAAAGGCCTGCATGATTTCGCCGACCCGATTTGCGAAAGCCTCGCCGCATTCCAGGCGCGCGGCGAACCTGGGGGCTTTGTTGCAGTCGCATCGGACGATGTGGCGGTCTTGGCCTATACGGCTGGGAGTGTCGGCGCCCCGCGTGGGGTGCGGTTAAGCAACCGCAATATCATGGCGCAGGTGAACGCTGGTCTCGCGCTCGCGAAAATTATTGACGGCGACGAGCGTCTGGCGTTCCTGCCGCTGGCACTGCATGCCGAGCGGGTGCTGGGGCTTTATCTGTCGCTCGCGGGCGGGTGCATCAGCAACCTGGTCGAAAGCGTGGAGACGGTACCGGAA
>JACMOQ010000292.1 GCA_014377905.1 Acetobacteraceae bacterium
ATCCCGTTCCTTTTCATCGTCTGGCAGCTCTTTAGAGGCCTTGGCGACGCCATCGAAAAGCAGCCCGAAAGCGCCCGCGGACTAATCAAGCAGGCCCGCCTGCTGACCTTTGCGGCGTGGGGTTTTTACCCGATCGTCTACATGATCCCGTACACCAGCCTCGCTGGCGGGACCGTCGAGACCGGTGTGCAGATCGGCTACACGATTGCCGACCTCGTCGCCAAGGTAGGCGTTGGGATTCTTGTCTATCTCATTGCTGTCCGCAAATCGGCGGCGGAGTACGGCGAACCCGGCAAGCCATCACTGGCAATCGCCGCGGAGTAAAACGCGATCGACCGACCGGCAGGAATTGAACCTCCTGCCGGCTAGCCGCGATGTTCAGCACAGGGGCTCCAGCATGACAGGTCTGATTGCTCGGCGCAGCGGGGGCCCGTCCGCCGGACTATTGTTGATAACGCTCGGCGCTGTTGCGCTCGAACGGTTCGGCTTCTCTGCCGACACACCGACCTTGACGGTGATTGAGTGCTTGGCGCTGCTGGTCTTTGGTCTGCCGCACGGCACCTTCGATCTTGCGCTCTTGCGCCGTGCAAGCAGCGCCAGCTTTCAAGCAGGGTCTATCCTAGCCGTTGTTGCACTTTACCTCGGCTGCGCTGCCGCTATGTATCTCGCTTGGCGCGTCGGGCCCGTCTTTGCGCTAGCGGGCTTTCTGGTAATGGCTGTCGCGCATTTTGCCGAGGATTGGGACGCTTGCGGTTCCAGCTTCATCGCATGCGGCATGGCCGCCGCCATCGTGTCTGCGCCGTCAATTTTGCATGTCGATCAATTGCGTGGTTTATTTGCATTGCTCACCGGCGCTACGGCCGGTGCCGTTCTTGCCGATATGCTGCTGCTTTTCGCACCGGCAGCAATAGCAGTGGCGTCGATCGGTTGGGTGCTGCTCTGGCAGGCTGGTCAGCGCTCACTTGCGGTTTCCGCCGGCTGCGCGTTGGCGGCGATGCTGTTGTTGCCACCGGTGCCAGGGTTTGCGCTATTCTTCTGCCTTGTCCATTCGCCGATGCAGTTTCGGCGACATGCCGACAGCCTCGGGTTGCGCGGCTTCCAGCAATGGGGAGGCATTGTCGTTCCACTCAGCCTTGCCGGTCTCGGCATCGCGGCAGCCGTTTTCATCGAGAACGGCGACGCGTCAATTCCGACCAATCTGTTCGCCACCAGCTTCATGACACTGTCGATTCTCACCGTCCCGCACATCCTGATGCCGAAAATCGCAGCGTTTTTTCAACCTCAACGCCGGATTTCGCGAGCCGGCGCGGCGAGCGACAGAGCGATCTTGTCGGCATCACATGGCGCGGGATAACTTGCGCCAAGTGCGGATCACCCGGGACGAAACGGGCCAGTGCGGCGCATCACGTGGAGAGCGTGCGCCGCCATCGCCCCGCTCAAATCAGAAGTCCATGACCAACTGTGCGCGCGTGGCCGGTGTTTTTGGCGCCCGCTTTGCCCGGCCATCGCTGTTCTGGCCGGACGCTCTCACGCCGGCCTTGCGACTGCCGTGTTTCTGCACGATCGCCGCGGCCACGCCGCAGTGCGCAGCGGATTTTCGCACACCTGACAGGGCCTCCCGCGCTGCCCGTGCGGCCGTCACATGATCGACGACCGGCGGCGGATAGGCGGCGCCGGTTACACCGTCCCAGCGCCAGGGTTCATGGAGGAACGCATCGGGCACCATGGCCAGTTCCGGCACGAACGCCCGGACGAAACGGCCGGCGGGATCCTGATCATAACCTTGCTTGACCGGATTATAGACGCGCATCGTGTTGATGCCGGTGGTGCCGGATTGCATCTGCACCTGTGGCCAGTGGATGCCCGGTTCGTAATCGACAAACTGCCGCGCCAGATGCAACCCGGTTTCGCGCCACGGCAACCAAAGCTGATAGCTGGCAAAGGACATCAGCATCGCGCGCATCCGGAAATTGATCCAGCCATGCTGATTGAGCGCGCGCATGCAGGCATCGACAAACGGATAGCCGGTCCGGCCATCGCACCACGCTTGCAGCAGCGCCGGATCGGCATCCGCCGGACGCAGGCCATCATAGCCGCGGTGCAGGTTTTCAAACTCGAGCCGCGGTTCGTCCTCCAGCTTCTGCATGAAGTGGCAATGCCAATGCTGACGCCCTGAAAACGACACCATCGATGCCCGCCAGCGGCTCGCCTCGGCGGCAGCGGCAGGCGGCGCATCGGCTTTGAGATCGCGCAGTCGCGCCCACGTCGCCTGCGCGATTTCGCGCAATGACAGGGTTCCCCAGGCAATATGGGGCGATAGCCGCGAACTCGCATCGAAGGCGGTGAGCGGGCTGGACATTTGATACCTATAGTCGCGGCCACGCCGGAGCAGGAAGCTGTCGAGCGTCGCCAGTGCCGCGCTACGGCCACCGGTTTGCCGGTGCGGACACGGATCATCGGGCAGGCCAATTTCAGCCGCGGTCGGAATATGCATCGGCCATTCGCCGGACAGTGGTTGCAAGGCGGCTGGTGCAGGCATGATTGGCGCTGCCATGTCACGATCCCAGGCCCTGGCCCAGCCGTCGCGCGACTTGATCCGCCTGACAACGCCAGTCTGGCGGCTTTCATGCCACAGGATGCCGGCATCCCGCGCCCAGGCAGCGGCCTTGCGATCACGCGCATAGGTCCAGCCATTGCCGGTTTCTTCGTGGCTCCACAGCGCCGCGATACCGTTGGTGTGATGGATTTCGGCCAGAATCTCGGTCGCATCGCCGATGATCACGCACAAGGGTTGGCCGAGCGCGGCAAGCGTCTGTTGCAGTTCCTGCAGGCTTTCGGCGGCAAACGCCCATTGCCGAGCGGAAACGTCGGGCTGCGCCCATAATCCCGGCCCGACGATGTAAAGCGGCAACACCGGCCCCGACGTGGCAACAGCCTTGGCGAGCGCCGCGTTGTCGACAACGCGCAAATCGCGCTTGAACCAGACGATGTTCAGCACAGTCCCTCCTGCGCCAGGATCGGCGGAACCTTGTCCTTGAAGGCGAAAAACCCCTTGCGCGCACGCGGCCAGAACCGCACGTCCCAGAAGCGCCGTACTTGTGCAAGGGCAACGCCCGACTCCTGCAATACCGCAGTCGCCTTGGCCAGCGCATCGGCGACCGGCCCGACCGGCGCATAGGCGGTCACGATGGTGTCAACTTCGGCTTCGGCGGCCGGAGCGCACAGGGTCGCCGGGTCGATCATGTCGATCATCTGCACCGGGCAATTGAAATATGCCCCCGCCCGCGTCGACGTATCGGCTGCCGCACCCGCCACGAACGCAAGCGATCTTTCACTGCCGGTGGCAGCGCCGGAAACCACCAGCACGCCCGCAAATCCCGACGTTTGCCCAAAGCCACTTTCGGGATGAAGGTCCTCGGGGGTGACGAGCAGCAATGCCGGGCCATCAGCCAGAGGGGCCGCAACGACAGGCAGGTCCGTCGGCGGCGGAATCAGCGCTTCGGTCATGGCCCTTGCCGATGTCGCCACGTCACGTTCGGTGATCACCCGATGGCGCAGATCGGGCGACATCAGCGAGACGCTATCGCGGTGGCCGGGACCGGGATCGCTGTTCCGGCCCTGCGCATAGTCCCGCCCGGCGCCCGTCACAAAGGCCGCAAGTCGCAACAAGGCAGCGGCAGGTGTCGGCGGAAATGGCGCGATTTCACTCATGGAATAGCACAGCCTTAGTTGCCCGAATTCAGGATCGATTGCGTGGCAGGACGCTGGTACACTTTGACGGCGGTTGGCACACCGCGACCCGGTGTCCACCGTACAGTCTTGCCTGCCAGCCGCCCGACGGGCGTCGCCAAGTCGCTGGTGCTATCGGCGGCGGTATGCCGTTCTGTCCTGCGACGAGGTGTGCGATGGCTTCCTGATCGTCCGATGCTACCAAAAACAGATGGATGAAAAAATTATCACATCGGTTCTCTACAATTCCCAATGCCCGGTCTGCAGCGCCGAAATTGGGCATTATGCGCGATATGCCGGCGAAGCAGGCCTGCCGATCCGATTTGATGACTTGAACATCGATGCCTGGGGCCAGTGGGGCCTTGATTTCGATAAGGCCGCACGCCGTTTATACGTAGTTCATGACGGCGTGCTTTCATCCGGCGTACCGGCGTTTTTGGTGCTGTGGGCACAAATGCCGCGCTATCGATTGCTGGGGAAGATCCTGGGGTTGCCGGGGATCAGGCAGCTTGCGAGCGCGGCCTATGACTATATTTTTGCTCCTGCGATTTATCGCTCGCACGTGCGCCGTTTGCGCAAGTCATCCGCTGGCAGTGCCAACTGAGACGGAAGCAACTCTTGATTGGAGCTAATGACAGCGATGCCGTTACTGTGGGAATGGGAACTGCGGTGCAGTTAAGGCGGTTTGGCGTTCTACGGGCGAGTATTGTGGGTGTCGCGCGAAAACCCCAGTCTGGAGCCTTGTAATGACCGTTTTGACGCCGAAAACGTTAATCCCAGGCCCGTGCCACGCTAAATGACGCCGTCGAAAGCGGATTTTTCAATGCGGGCTGCGCTTCGACAGAATGCATTGCAGCGTGCGGCGGGGCATCTTGAGCCGGCGCGCTGTTTCCGAAACGTTGCGATCGCACAGTTCGTATACGCGCTGTATATGAGAGGTGTCTCGGCAAATCTGCACAGTCGGCTAAGTGACGTTTCTGCCTGACGGCGGCCACGATTGCTGCCGAACAGGAGATCAGATGACGAAGCGAACACGCCGGAACCATATTCCGGCTTTCAAGGCGAAGGTGGCATTGGCTGCCATGAAGGGCGAGAAGACGCTGGCCGAGTTGGCGCAGCAGTTCGACATTCACCCGAACCAGCTCACGACCTGGCGCGGGCAGTTGCTGTAAGG
>JACMOQ010000028.1 GCA_014377905.1 Acetobacteraceae bacterium
AAGATCGTAATCGGCTTCGGCGGCGGCACTGACCACTGCGGCGAGGTGGAAAACCACATCGGTGCCTTGGGGGATGGCGGCGGCGGGAAGCTCGGCGATGTCGCCTCCGAGGCAATGGAGCGCAAAGGATGCCTTGGGGGCAGGCGGCGGGGTAATGTCGAACAGTGTCAGGGCCGCGATTGGCGTGCCTCCGAGATGGCCATCGGCGGCGAGCCGCATCGCCAAGCGCTGGCCCAGAAATCCACCGCCGCCGAGAATTGAAATCTTCACCACCGTCTCCCCCGAATAACCCCACCGCAGAGCATAGCCTGAGATGGCTGGAAAGGGGCAGTGCTTGCGAGCAGCGGCGCGGAGCTTCACTGTGGCGCATGCTTGCATCAAACGGCTTCGATCTGTTTATCAACCCTGGCTACGGCACGCCCGGCACGGTGGTGTTGCCGGAGGCCGGATTTCGCCGTGCGAGCACTGAAATTCGCACTTGGCCGGGTTACGCGGTGACCCCGTTGCGCGATCTGCCGGGTCTGGCGGCGGATTATGGCATCGACTGCCTGCGGATGAAGGACGAGGCATCGCGCTTCGGGCTTGGCAGCTTCAAATCGCTCGGGGGTGCTTATGCGGTCAGTGTGGCGGTGGCCGATGAACTGGCGCGCGCCGGGGTGGCGGCCAACGCAACGACCGCCGAACTTGAAGCCGGCCGCTGGGCGGATGCGACGGCCGCGATCACCGTGACCTGCGCCACCGATGGCAATCATGGCCGTTCAGTCGCCTGGGGCGCGCAACGCTTTGGCGCAAAATGCGTGATTTTTGTCCATGAGGGCGTGAGCCAGGGGCGGATCGCGGCCATCGCCGCCTATGGCGCCGAAATCCGGGTGGTGGCAGGCAATTACGATGACTCGGCGCGCGAAGCCGCCGCCGTTGCCGCGGCGTTGGGCTGGGTCGTGATTTCGGACACGTCTTGGGATGGCTATACCGAAACTCCGCGTCAGGTGATGCAGGGCTATCGGGTGATGGTGGATGAGGCGCTGGCGAATTGGACCGGCGCACCGCCAACCCATGTGTTCATCCAGGGCGGGGTTGGCGGGGTGGCAGCTTCGGTGTCGGTGCATTTGCGCGCACATTGCCGGCCGTTGCCGAAGCTGGTGGTGGTGGAGCCGGACGCCGCCGCGTGTCTGCTGGCGAGCGCGCGAGCGGGCCATCCGGTGGTGGTGCCGGGCGATCTTGATACGCTGATGGCCGGGCTTGCCTGCGGGGAGCCTAGTCCGTTGGCCTGGGCCGAATTGGCCAGGGCGGGGTTTGCGTTCATGGCCATTCCCGACGCGGCGGCGGTGGCGGCGATGCGGCGCCTCGCGGTCTTGGGGATTGTGGCCGGTGAGTCTGGCGTTGCCGGGCTGGCCGGATTGGCGCTGGCGGCAGCTGATCCGATGGCGCGCGCCGGGCTGGGATTGTCAGCTGATAGTCGGGTGCTGGTATTCAGCACCGAGGGCGCCACCGATCCGGCGCTGTATGCGCGATTGGTGGCGTGATGCGGTGGCTGTTAACGGTGTGTTTTGTCGCTTCGGCGATCTTTTGCGGACAAGCGGAGGCTGGGATGGTGTGTGTCGAGAATGCCGATATGGTGACAGTCCGCGATGCGTTGGCGGGCGGAAAAGTGACCTCGGCTGCGCTGGTTGAAGCTTACCTGGCGCGGATTGCCGCCTATGACGCGGCGGGGCCGACGCTGAATTCGGTCCGTGAAATCAATACGGATGCGCTGGCAATCGCGGGTAAGATTGATGCGGCCAAGCGGAAGGCCCGCCGCCCGCTGGAAGGCGTGCCGATCCTGCTCAAGGATAATATCGCCACGGGCGACAAGCAGCACACGACCGCGGGATCGCTGGCGCTGGAAGGCGCGGGGGCGCAGCGCGATGCCACGGTTGCGAAATTGTTGCGTGAAGCCGGGGCGGTGATCCTTGGCAAGGCCAATCTGACCGAGTTCGCCAATATTCTCGCGGTCGGGATGCCGTCGGGCTATTCGTCATTGGGTGGGCAG
>JACMOQ010000293.1 GCA_014377905.1 Acetobacteraceae bacterium
GCCGAAAATGTGCGGTTTCGCTTTCCGGCCGAGGTGGCCGACGCTTAGGACAACCCTCCAGCCGCCAGGAACACAGCCGGCGACAAGATTGGAATGCCACGCCCGGATTTCGGTATCGACATCATCAGGCGTGAGACCATTAATCCGCGCTTCATTGTGGGCTGCGGCGAGTGCCTCGGCCAGAAAATCGCGGACGTGGCGGACGTTGATCAACTCGGTCAGCAGCCGCCCGGCAGCGGCGCGCCCCACCGGATCAGCCAGCGCCGAGGCTATCTCACATCCACCTGATCGTCCATCGAACCACTTATGCTAATCGCCACCCGAAGTTAGCAGGGCCGTTCAATAATAGCTTGTGCTGCGATCAATCGCCCCGCCGAGTGTTGCGCGCCCCTAAACCCCATGCTAGAGGCCCCACCGCTGGTGTAACGCCAGATTTTGGCATCGCGGTCGCTTCGGCGGCCCAAGAATATGGAACCGCAGCTTTGGCGTCTGGCGGCAGTGGAAATTCGGGCGGCGGCTTAGCGGATCGCTATGCGTCGGCTCTTTATGCGCAGGCAAGCGAGCAGGATCTGCTCGACGCGACTGTCGCGGAAATGGAACAGCTCGGCCGATTGATCGACGGCAGCGCCGATATGCGCCGTCTGCTCGACAGCCCGCTGATCAACGTCGCCACCGCGCAAAAAGCGGTGCGTGCGGTGTTGCAAGCCCAGGGTTTCAGCGTTTTGGTGATGAATTTCGCCAGCGTCGTGGTGGTCAACCGCCGCATGCGGGCGTTGCGCAACATCGTCCTGTCCTTTGCCGCCCTGGTGGCGGAAAAGCGCGGCGTGGTGGTGGCGCAGGTGGAAAGCGCGCATGCGCTGTCCGATGCCCAGGAACAGGCCATTCGCGCCCGTCTGATCGAAGCCGGCTTCGGCAACGTCGATATCGTCAAGCGGGTTGATCCCGCTTTGTTGGGTGGCCTGGTCGTCAAGATCGGTGCCCGCCTGTTCGATTCAAGTCTTAAATCCCGGCTGCAACGTTTGCAGTACGCCATGAAGGGAGCCGCCTGATATGGAGATCCGCCCCGCTGAGATCTCGGAAATTCTGAAGAAGCAAATTGCGTCTTTTGATACCGAGGCCAACATCGCTGAAACCGGCCAAGTCCTGAGCGTGGGTGACGGCATTGCCCGCATCTTCGGCTTGCAGAACGTGATGGCTGGCGAATTGGTGGAGTTTCCATCCGCCGGCATGACCGGCATGGCGCTGAACCTCGAAACCGACAATGTCGGCGTCGTGATTTTTGGCGATGACCGCCAGATCCGTGAAGGCGACACTGTTGCCCGTACCGGCCGCATCGTTGACGTGCCGATCGGCAAGGGCCTGCTCGGCCGCGTGGTCGATGGCCTGGGCAACCCAATTGACGGCAAAGGCCCGATTATTGGCGAACGTAGCCTCGTCGAAGTCAAAGCCCCCGGCATCATCCCGCGCAAATCGGTGCACGAGCCGATGCAGACCGGGATCAAGGCGATTGATTCGCTGATCCCGATCGGCCGTGGCCAGCGCGAGTTGATCATCGGCGATCGCCAGACTGGCAAGACCGCCGTCATCATCGACACCATCATCAACCAGAAAGAAGCCAATTCCGGCACTGATGAGAGCAAGAAGCTCTATTGCATCTATGTCGCGATCGGCCAAAAGCGTTCGACGGTTGCACAACTTGTTCGCACCCTCGAAGAACAGGGCGCGATGGAATACTCCATCGTTGTGGCTGCAACCGCGTCGGACCCCGCGCCGATGCAGTTCCTGGCGCCGTATACTGGTTGCACGATGGGCGAGTATTTCCGCGTCAACGGCATGCACGCGGTCATCTTCTATGACGATCTGTCCAAGCAGGCCGTCGCTTATCGCCAGATGTCGCTGCTGCTGCGCCGCCCGCCAGGCCGCGAAGCCTATCCGGGTGACGTTTTCTATCTGCATTCGCGCCTGCTCGAACGCGCGGCGAAAATGTCGGATGCGTTTGGCGCCGGAAGCCTGACGGCACTGCCGGTCATTGAGACCCAGGCCGGTGACGTTTCGGCCTACATCCCGACCAACGTGATTTCGATTACCGACGGACAGATCTTTCTGGAAACCGAATTGTTCTTCAAAGGCATTCGTCCGGCGGTGAACGTTGGTATTTCGGTGTCCCGCGTTGGTTCGTCGGCGCAGATCAAGGCGATGAAGCAGGTTGCGGGCCGCATTAAGTTGGAACTCGCTCAATATCGCGAAATGGCATCGTTTTCGCAGTTCGCCTCTGATCTCGATGCCTCGACCCAACAGTTGCTGGCACGTGGCGCGCGGTTGACTGAATTGCTGAAGCAGCCGCAGTTCAAGCCGGTTCCGGTTGAAGAACAGGTTGTGGCATTGTTCGCGGGCGTGCGCGGTTATCTCGACAAGCTCGACATCAAAAAGATCGGTCGCTTCGAAGCGCAATTGCTGATGGAACTGAAGGCAAAGGCGCCGGAAATCCTGAATTCCGTCCGCAATGATCGCGAGATCAAGCCGGATGTCGAAAAGCAGTTGATCGCCTTCCTTGATAGTCTGGTGAAAAGCTTCGCCTGATCTGCAAACCACTCATCTGGTCAGGTAAGCCCCAATGCCCAGCCTGAAGACGCTACGACTACGCATTAACTCGGTTAAGTCGACGCAGAAGATCACCTCGGCCATGAAAATGGTCGCGGCGTCCAAGCTGCGTCGCGCGCAAAGCCAGGCCGAAGCTGCCCGTCCCTATGCCCAGCGCATGGAACGGATGCTGGCGTCGCTTGGCGCGTCGGCAGCCAATTCGCCGACCGCGCCGAAGCTGCTGGTGGGAACGGGTGCCGACAAGGTCCATCTGCTGGTGCCAGTCACTGGTGACCGGGGCCTCGCCGGCGCGTTCAACTCCAACATCGGCCGTCTGACCCGCAACATTGCCCGCCGCCTCGAAGCGGAAGGCAAGGTGGTGAAGATCCTGCCGGTGGGCCGCAAGGGCCGCGACTACCTCAAGCGCGAAATGGCGCATTTGCTGGTGGGCGACATCAACTATGTCGGCCGCAAATCGATCAACTTCGCTGACGCCCAGGATGTCGCCACCCGCATCACCGAAATGCTCGATGCTGGCGAATTTGATGTCTGCACCGTGATTTATAACCGCTTTCAGTCGGTGATCGCGCAAATCCCGACCGAAATGCGGCTGGTGCCGGCACCGCTGCCAGCCGGCGAGGCAACGGTAGGCGGGGCGATGTATGAGTTCGAGCCGGACGAGGAAACCATCCTTGCCAAGCTGCTCCCGCAAAATCTGGCGATCCAGATCTATCGTGCCCTGCTTGAAAATTCCGCCGGTTTCTATGGTTCGCAAATGACCTCGATGGACAACGCGACCCGTAATGCTGGCGACATGATCAAGCGGCTGACGCAGAACTACAACCGGGCCCGCCAGGCCAACATCACACGAGAACTGATCGAGATCATTTCGGGCGCCGAAGCGCTCTGATCTTCGGTAACAGCGACAGGAGTTTTAGAATGGCCAGCAATAATGTCGGGCGCGTGACCCAGATCCTCGGCGCGGTGGTTGACGTGCAGTTCGACGGCGAACTGCCCTTCATCCAGAACGCGCTGACAACCCGCAGTGCCAGCGGCGGCACCTTGGTGTTGGAAGTGGCGCAGGCGCTGGGTGAAAACACCGTGCGCACCATCGCCATGGACGCGACCGAAGGCATGGTCCGCGGGCAGGAAGTTGTCGACACTGGCGCGCCGATCAGCGTGCCGGTTGGCCCCGAAACCCTCGGCCGCATCCTGAACGTGATCGGTGAGCCGATTGACGAGCGCGGCCCGGTTAACGCCAAGAAGCGCTACCCGATCCATCGCCAGGCCCCGAGCTTTGAGGAACAGTCGAGCTCGGCAGAAATCCTGGTCACCGGGATCAAGGTTGTCGATCTGCTGGCACCTTATCTTAAGGGCGGCAAGGTCGGGTTGTTCGGCGGCGCCGGGGTGGGCAAAACCGTGCTCATTCAGGAACTGATCAACAACATCGCCAAGGGCCATGGCGGGGTGTCGGTGTTCGCCGGCGTTGGTGTACGCACCCGCGAAGGCAACGATCTGTACCACGAATTCCTCGACGCCGGGGTTATCGCCAAAGATGCCGACGGCAACCCGACGCCCGAAGGCTCCAAGGTCGCGCTCGTGTTCGGGCAGATGAACGAGCCCCCGGGCGCGCGCGCCCGCGTCGCGCTTTCGGGCCTGACGATGGCCGAATATTTCCGCGACGAAGAAGGCCAGGACGTGCTGTTCTTCATCGACAACATCTTCCGCTTCACCCAGGCGGGTTCGGAAGTGTCGGCGCTGCTCGGCC
>JACMOQ010000294.1 GCA_014377905.1 Acetobacteraceae bacterium
CCCGTTCCTTACCGACCGGTTGCGCGGCACCTCGGCGGCGATGGCGGGCAAATCCGGCCGCAGCCTCGATGACGAAATCGCGTTCCGGATGAAGGACACGCCCACCGGGCGCGCCGGTGACCCTGCCGAGTTCGGCGATGCCTGCGTGTTCCTGTGCGCGGCATCATCGAGCTACATTGTCGGCCAGAACCTGCTGCTCGATGGCGGGGCGTTCAATTCGATGATGGGGTAGCCACGATGGCCGATCCGGCGGGTTCGTGCCCCCGCCGGGCTGGGAATAGCGGGTCAAACCCGCTCCAGACTTGCCGCGAAAAACCCATCCATCCCGCCGCGACCGGGCCATAGCGCCGGGGTGGTGCGCAAGGTGCCGTCCGCGGTCACCGCCTCCGGCACGCCGTAGCCAACGGCCGGGATCGGCACCAGCCGCAACGGCAGTCGTGCGAGTGCCGCATCGACCCGCGCGGCGCCCTCGGCTGGCAACAGCGAGCACACCGCATAGACCAGCCGCCCACCCGGCCGCAGCATGGCGCAGGCGGCATCGAGCAGCTTGTCCTGCAATTTATTCAGCGCGCCGATATCGCTCGCCCGTTTGATATGCACCACATCGGGATGGCGGCGGATGGTGCCGGTGGCGCTGCACGGCGCATCGAGCAGAACGGCGTCCAACAGGGCAGGCGGCTGCCAGCTTGTGGCATCGGCATGGACGATTTCGGGGGTCATACCCAGACGGGCGAGGTTTTCGCGCAGGCGATCAATGCGTTTGGCATCGCGCTCGACCGCGATCACCCGCGCGCCGCTCGCCGCAAGCTGCGCGGTCTTGCCGCCCGGTGCGGCGCAAAGATCGGCGATCACTTCGCCCGCTTGTGCGGCCAGCATGCGCGCCGGCAGCCCGGCGGCGGCGTCCTGCACCCAAAAACCACCCTCGGCAAACCCGGCCAGATCGGCGACCCTGGTGCCAGGCGGATAGCGCCACGATCCGGTTGGCAGTTCCACGCCATTTTCCGGGGCCTCGAAGCCTGGCGCAAGCGTAAGGTCGATCGGGGCTTCCTGCTGATGCGCGGTGGCAATCGCCCGCGCATCCCGCCCCCAGGCCGCCCACAACCAGGATGGCGTATCGAGCCGGGGTGCGTCGAGCTCCGCCAACGCTACCGCCCCACGGGCGGCAATCCGGCGCAGCACCGCATTCACCAGCCCTGTGAACGGCGCAAGCCCTTTTGCGCGGGCAAGATCAACCGCAGTTGCCACCGCCGCATGCGCCGGCGCATCGAGCAGCAGCAGCGCCGCAGCACCCAGCCGCAGCACATGGCGCACCGGCACTGGCGGGCGTTTGGTGAGGAACGGTTCCATGACCGCATCGAGCGTACCCAGCCGGCGCAATACGCTTGCCGCCAGCCGATGCGCGGCGGCGCGGTCTCGCGGATCGATCGGTGGCAGCGCGTCGAGGGCCTCCTCAATCGGCCGGCCGCGATCGAGCACGGTGGTCAGAAGGTCGAAGGCGGCAGCGCGGGTGGGGTCGGTCATGCCGTCCTATTTGCCCCTATCGCCACCGGCGCGCCAGCCTTGGCGGTGTGGAAATCAGATTTGTTGCTTGGCGGTTGTCGCCAACCGGTGGATCAGCTCGCGATCGGCTCCGCCCACCACGATGTGGCCGTGCTTGCCATCATCCCACGTCGCCAGATACTGCTTTTCCCGCCGTTCGACCAGGATCGGGCTGGGCGTCGCGTCGTGCCAGAACATGCAGAAGCCGATGGGCAGGCCATCGGCGCGGGTGTACATCAACTCCGCCACCGGTGCGCCATCGATAACCACCATGCGTCCGCGGGCGAACGTCAGCCCGGCCGCGCTGAAATCAGGGATGACAAGCGTGCCCTTAATCCGCCGGCCAAGCCAAGCCTTGAGGTGATCGATCTGGGACGCTGGCACTTCTACCAGATGCGACGTCTCCCGCGAATAAACCGCATGATATTCAGCAACTTCGCTCAACATCCGTGGCCGCGCGGACATTAGTAAGTCTGGCCAGATCGCCCCGGCGCCATAGCCCAGCACGGCCAGCATCACGGCTGCCGCAGTTGCCATCCAGCGCCGCAGCACCGGTCGACGTGGACGCATCGTGGGTGCGACGGTGGTCGGGCCTTTGGCGTAGAGACTTTCCGCGAAGTCCGCTCGCAACAACGCGGTGGTTTCCCGATGCAGCGCCAGCATCCGCTCGGCATCCGGATTGGCGGCGATATAAGCCTCGACCTCGGTAGTCGTTGCGGCGTCGAGTTCACCATCGGCGTAGCCGACGAGAAGGTTTTCCATGGTTTGCTTGTCGGTCATGCCTAGCGGGCCTCGCCCGGTCGTTTATCGCGGCCAACCCCGCCGCGCAGTGGGAATAGGCTGACGCCGTCTGGCGCAGGTGTCGGGTTCATGCGCTGATGCAAATCCTGTCTGGCACGCGACAGCCGGCTCATCACCGTGCCTAACGGGATATCGAGGGTTTCCGACGCCTCGCGATAGCTCAGCCCGTCAACACAAACCAGCATCAGCAGAATCCGCTGATCGGCGGGCATGTCCAGCATCGCCACGCGGACCGCGGCGAGGGTGATGCGGCCATCGACCACGGCCTGCCCTTCATCGCCGATCACCCCGGCTGCGGTGTCAAGATCATCATGACGGCGCCGCTTGCGGTAGCGCAGTTCATCGATCCAAAGGTTGCGCATAATTCCATAAAGCCAGACATCCAGCCGCCCGTGGTCCCGCAGTTGTTCCGACGCAAAATCACCCGCTCGCAGGTGAGCTGCACCAGATCATCGGCGTCGGATGCCGATCCGGTGAGCGCTAATCCAAACCGGCGCAACCGTGGCAGCAGAATAACCAGCGCGTTGCGAAGGTCGGGACCCACGACTATTCTCATTGTTCAGCAAGCAGACGATTGCCGGGTGAAATTTATTCCACCACCCTGACGAATACCTTTCGCTCCGTCGAGTGTGGCGCCAACCAGTAACCAGGCGCCAGCGCTACGGTAATCGACAACACACCCAGTTCGGCGATTGCAAGGGTCGCGTCACCATCGGTCCAGCACCAGCCTGCTTCCATCCCCAGCCAGCCCTGCCCGGTTCCAAACACGACCGGACGGCCATTCAGGTCGATATGGGCAATTGCAACCCCCAGCCTGCGGCCGTCGGTGCTGTTGAGATCGGTATCCACCGGCCGCGCCCATCGAGAGCGGATTGCGACCGCTCCTGGGGTCGGAATATTGAAATACCAAGTAGCTTCAATCCGCACACCGTTGAGCCGGACACCGGCCAGCGAGACATGGAGGTCCGGGTCATCGGTCATGGTAAAGCCGATCCCTGCGGCGCGTGCGGCAAGGAACGCCCGCACTGCGCGCAATTCGGCACCATCGGTGACCAGTCGCGCACACCCCTCGCGAGTCCAAACCGCACGGGCAAACTCGGGGTGCAACTGCACCGATGGCCCTCCTTCGACAAAGGCATGGCGATTGCCGGTATCGAGATAGGTTTCGCACGCCAAGCCCTCGGCAAAGACGATCGCATGCCGCGCGAGTTCGATATGCCAGTAGGTTACCTGACCCCAATCCTGCTGCTCGATGGTTGCGCCGTTATCCAGGTAACGCACCGGGATGAGAGCGCCGTCCACGAAAATCCCATGATCGGGGGAGAGCCAAAGATCGCAATCCGGCGTGGCACCGAACGCGTGCTGCATCACCCGGATCGGCCGTACGTCATGTGGGCGCGGGTGCGTTGTGCAATCAAGACTGCGATGCCCGAGCCAGATGACCGGCGCATCACTGCCATCGAGCAGCATAACCCGGTCGCCGATCTGCAAATTCTCGATCGCTATTGGGCCGGAGACCGTGCTGATCCGTGTGCCGGCGGCAAAACACGCGGTAATGCCGCCGCCTCCGCCGGCAAAGCTGGTGGTGACACTGGTACTGCCAAGCCCCGATAGCTCGGACGGATCGAAGAGATGCGCCGATCCGAAATCGATCACCGCCGTCGTGGTCGCGGTGGCTGTGTCGTAAAATTCCAGCTGGTTAGCGGTGGCGTCGAATCGGGCGTTGCCCGCCGAAACCCGGATCACGTCGCCGGCCTGGAAACCTGCCACGGACAAGATCGATGGGACGGAGTAAATCGACGGGAACATGCTAAAATCTTCGATCGTGCCCGCCTGCACGGCGATCGTGCCGGTGGCATCAGCGAACACGATGCGGGCATGCACCCCTGCCGCAACTCCGAAACGATTGGCAATGGCCGGATTGATCGCGGTGAACACCCCGCCATTGGCGATGTTGACTTGCCCGGTTGGGATAAGACTGTTGCCGACATAGTTGGTGTAGGCGCTGGCGAGGATGGTCGCGCCGTTATCGTTCAGAGTGCCGAAATCATTGCCGCCATTGTTGCGCCCGGTGAGGGTGAGGGTGCCAGACTGGGCAATGATGGTGCCAAGATTGCGCGCGAAGGACAGGCTGGCGGTGCCGGCGGTGATGATCGTGGCGTCCGCGCCGATGACCGGATCCTGAAACGCGCCGAAACTCGCCACCCCGCCCCATAGGGTCGCCACCGCTGGGCCGGAAAGGTCGCCGAGATTGATCTGTATTGC
Organism: Acetobacteraceae bacterium; assembly: GCA_014377905.1. Classification (GTDB taxonomy): domain Bacteria; phylum Pseudomonadota; class Alphaproteobacteria; order Acetobacterales; family Acetobacteraceae; genus CAITOL01. Next base: position 4,606 of record JACMOQ010000294.1, read on the forward strand.
GTCCAGCGTGCCGGTGCTGCGCAATTGGCCGCCAGCGGCGATGTCAATGGTGCCGGGCAGCGTCGGGTCGATCGCCGCGCGGACGCTCGAAAGACTATCCACCGCTAGAGTTTGCCCGCTGGCAATGCTCAGCGGACCGCGCCACTGGATGCCGTTGAGGGCCGCCACCCGACCGCCAAACCCGCCAGCCCGTGCGTCAACATGCCCGTTGACCAGGGTTGCGCCGTTGAACACCACGTGGGCGAGCGGCCCGTTGGCGCCGAAATCGACGGTGCCACCA
>JACMOQ010000029.1 GCA_014377905.1 Acetobacteraceae bacterium
GTTGCGCTGGCCTTTTCCGGATCGGCGAGGCGAATATCAATGCCGGTCGCGGCGTTTTCCTTCATGAAGAAGACCTGCGCGGCGGGCAGGGACAAGAACACCACGTTGTTGTTGAAGGTCGCCAGGCCAGAATCGAAAATCGCCACCACCTTGTAGGGTTTGATGCGCGGCATGTTGCCAAATGCGGTCGCCGCCCCTTGTGGGGAAATCAGAGTAAGGCGGCTGCCGATGGTCAAACGGTTCGTGGTCGCCAGGCTGACACCAATCGCCAGCGCGTCCTCGCCCCGAAAATCGGCAAGGCTGCCAGCGACGATGTGCTCCGAAATTTGCGGAATTTTGCGTAACGACTCGGCAGTAATCCCGCGCACCAGCCCGCCACTGCCACCCTGGCGGCCTTCGGTGGTGAGGAAAACCTGGCCATCCAACACCGGCAAAGCCGCGGTCACCCCTGGCACCGCCGCAATCGCTGCCGCCAATTGTTCGAACTCGGTGATCTTCTCGCCCTGATAGGCATCAAGGGTGATGTGGCCGTTGACCCCGAGGATGCGGCTGACCAGTTCGCGCTGAAACCCGGTCATCACCGAGGTAACCACGATCAGAGTCGCCACGCCAAGCGCGATGCCGACCAGCGAAAAGATCGCAATGACCGAAACGAAGCGTTCGCCCTTTCGCGCGCGGAGGTAGCGGCCGGCGACGAGGCGTTCGAAGGGGTTAAACATTAGGGAAGCGTGTTCTTTTTGTGAACAAAAAGAACCAAAAAAACTTTTTAATACTTTGAGGCCGTTGGCGTGGGACCGCGGAGGGCTCGCACGCCCACGGCAACCAAGTCAGGACGTTTTTTTGCTTCTTTTTGTTCACAAACTGACGACCTTGCTTACTCAATAATCTTGGCCAACGCATCCTCAACCGAAACCTCCGCCCGCTCCCCGGTTGCCCGCCGCTTCAGCTCCACCATTCCCTTGGCCGCCCCGCGCGGCCCGACGATGACCTGCCAGGGATGCCCCATCAGATCGGCATCGTTGAACTTCACCCCGGCACGGTCATCGCGGTCATCATAAAGCGCGTTGCCGGCGAGTTTGGCATAGATGTCTTCACAGATCGCGTTGCAGGTGCCATCGCCCATTTTCAGGTTGAGAATGGCCGCTTTCCAAGGCGCCACCGCATCGTTCCAGATGATGCCGGCATCGTCGTGGCTGGCCTCGATCAGTGCGCCGACCAGACGCGACACCCCGATGCCGTAACTGCCCATATGCGGGATGACCTGGCTGCCATCGGGGCCGGCGACCCGCAGGCCCATCGGATCTGAATACTTGGTGCCGAAATAAAAGATATGCCCGACCTCGATGCCGCGGCCCTCACGCTTGTTAGCGACCTTGGCCCAGGCGGCTTGGTCGTGTTTCTCATCGGTGGCCGCGTACGGCGTGGTCATCAGCGTGGCGAAGCGCTCCAGATCGGACTCACTCTCGAAGGAGAACGCGGCCGGCGAGGTGTCGATGGTTTCAAACGCGGCGTCGTAGTAAACTTGGCTTTCACCGGTCGGCGCCAGGATAATGAACTCATGGCTGAGTTCGCCGCCGATCGGGCCGGTATCGGCCGCCATTGGAATGGCCTGCACGCCGAGGCGGCGGAAGGTGCGCATGTACGCCAGCATCATCTTGCGATAGGCGATTACCGCGCCGGCCTGGTCGAGATCGAAGCTGTAAGCATCCTTCATCAGGAATTCACGCCCGCGCATCACCCCGAAGCGGGGGCGGACCTCGTCACGGAATTTCCACTGGATGTGGTAAAGATTTTGCGGCAGTTCGCGATAGGATTTGATCGACTGGCGCAGCAGGTCGGTGATCATCTCCTCATTGGTGGGTCCGTACAATAAATCGCGCTCATGCCGGTCCTTCACCCGCAGCATTTCCGCGCCATAGCCATCATAGCGTCCGGATTGGCGCCACAGATCGGCTGATTGCAGGGTTGGCATCAGCACTTCCTGCGCGCCGGATGCATCCTGTTCTTCGCGCACGATGCGGGCGATGTTTTGCAGCACGCGGTAGCCCGCCGGCAGCCAGGCATAAATGCCAGCCGATGTCTGGCGCACCAACCCGGCGCGCAGCATGAGCCGGTGCGAGGCGATCTGCGCCTCGGACGGAATTTCCTTGATGGTCGGCACGAGGCTGCGGGTCAGGCGCATATCGGGGACTTATCCATTGGCTGCTGTGCCAGCAATCCTAGAGCAATCTGGCCCGGCGCGAAATCCATCATGCGATGGGAAATATTGCTGCGTTGCACAACAATAGCACGAAAGAAAAACACTCAAATCCGATGAAATTCGTCCGAATCTGCGTGACTCTTAACCGTTTAGTCATGTAAACAAAAAGTAGGCCCGGGCGCAGGCGTGCGCCACGGGCCAAGTTTAGGGAGGAAACGCCAGTCACACGGCAGGAAGAGGCAGCGCCTCGTCCTCGCCGTGAGATTGCGTTTTCCGTGCGCACCCGTCCAGCACTATTTTTACTTTTCCTGCTAAAAAATGCAGCGTTCAGACGAAAATTGCACGAAAAGTTCGCTGTTCAGCTTATGTAATATGCAAATTGCCTATTTATTAGGCCTGCGGCGAATGCAATAAGGTTTCTTCGTGGTGCGCCTCAATGGCGGATCCCACAATTTTCGGATTTATGGCTGCAATGCGAATGGACCAGTTCGGAAACTGACCCAACCACTGGTAATCACTAAGATGGCAATTCCCCACACGACAGCTGCCACCAAAGTGGTTGCGAGCACGACCCGCCAGAAGCGCGGGGCAATCGGCGCGCCACGCCAGCCGGTAGCGGCGTCCGCCTCGGGCGCCGGCTTTGTGCCGAACGGCAGCACCGCGAACAGCACGGTCCACCAAACGACGAAATAGCCGGCAATAATCGTGATCCATTGCATGGTTCAGGCGATCCTGCTGCCAGGTTGCAGCGTCTTATAGAAAAATATCCCGCGCACCGTGGTGCCGCGAACCCGGGCATAGGCGGGGTGCGCCCCCCAGCGCTGGTAGCCAAGCTGCTCATACAACGCGATCGCCGCCGTCTGGGTTTCGCGCACATCAAGGTTGAGCACATGATACCCAAGCGCGCGGGCGCCGTCTTCCACCCGCGTGGTCAGCAGCTTAGCCAATCCAAGGCCGCGGGCGTAAGGGGCGATAAAACTGTGCATCAACTGGGCCGCGAAGGCCTGGGCCTCATTGTTGCGTGGCGGGCGCACCATCTGGGCAGAGCCTACAACCACACCATTGAGCCGGGCGATGAATAACTCCCGCTCCGGCACCAGCAAGATGCCGCGATAATAGCGTTCCAAAGCCTGGCGGCCGGGCGGATTGACCCAGCCGAAGCCGCCACCCTCGATAATGGCGGCGTCTGTCGCCTCGCACAGGGTGGCAAGATCGTCGTCGGAAAACTCGGTCGGTCGTTCGACGGCAAGATTTCCCGAACTTGCGGTGGGTTCGTCAGTGTCGTCCATCATGTTGGGTCCCAGCACAGGAAATTGGCCAGAATGCGCAACCCAACCTCCTGGCTTTTCTCGACGTGAAATTGAGTGCCGGCCCGGTTGCCGCGCGCCACCATGGCGACAACCGGGCCGCCATAATCGGTGGTGGCAATGCATTCGGCCGGATCGCCGGATGTCAGAGCATAGGAATGAACAAAGTAGACATGATCATCCGGCAATAACCCGTCCAGCAGTCTGTGCGATCCGGGGACAAAATTGAGCCCGTTCCACCCCATTTGCGGCAGGCGCAATTCGGCCGGCGGGGTCATTGGCGCGATGTCGCCCTGGACCCAGCCGAACCCGCTGGTGGCCCGATGTTCCAGGCCGCGTGCAGCCATCAACTGCATGCCGACGCAAATGCCGAGGAACGGTGCGCCGGCCTCGACCCGGTTGAAGATTGCCGCCTGCAACCCACCAACGGCGGCCAGGCCTTCGGCGCAGTCAGCAAACGCACCCTGGCCGGGCAGCACGATGCGATCAGCGGCACGGATGAAATCAGGGTCGGCGGTAATGGCAATGTCGGCGGCCAGCCCAAGCCGGGATGCGGCCAGCGCAAGGCCGCGCGATGCGGATGCCAAATTGCCGCTGCCATAGTCAATGACCGCGACCTTCATGCCGGTAGCGCTTCAATCAAATCGGGGCGTGCGGTCAGAATACGACCGAATGCGAGGTCTTCACTGCTGGCAGCGACCACATGAGCGAGCACGAAGCCGCGGCGTTGCAGGGACCAGCGCACCATGTCGCGGCCAAATACGCCGCCAATCCAGCCAAGCAGCAGTCCGGCCGGCATCCGCAGCGGCGGGGGGAGCAGCAATCCCGCGGTCAGTTGGGCGCAAAGCAGCAGCACCGACGGGATCCAGGCCCGCTGCGTCAGCAGCCAAACCCCGCCAAAAACCGCAGCGCCGAGGGAAAAGCCTTCAAGCACCAATTGAGGCGCGGCGCCCGGTTTGGTGTGGACGGTCCAGGTTTTCACAGCGCCCCCTTGGTCGACGGAATGGCGCCGCCGACACGCGGGTCGATCGCGACCGCCGCCCGCAAGGCCCGCGCCACGGATTTGAAGCAGGCCTCGGCGATGTGATGGGCATTGCTGCCGGCTTTTTGCATCACATGCAGGTTCATCAGCGCGTTGCCAGTAAAGGCGCGAAAGAATTCCTCGAACAATTCAGTGTCCATCTCTCCCACCTTGTCGCGGGCGAAACTTACCTGCCAGCCAAGAAAGGCGCGCCCCGACAAATCGATCGCGGCTTCGACCAACGCCTCGTCCATCGGCACCATTGCATGGCCAAACCGCGCGATGCCGCGCTTGTCGCCGAGCGCCTGGACCAGCGCCTGGCCAAGCACAATGCCGACATCTTCGCTCGTGTGGTGGAAATCGATATGAAGATCGCCTGTGGCATGGACGCTGAGATCGATCAGGGAATGGCGCGCCAAAGCGGTCAACATATGATCAAAAAAGCCGATCCCGGTGGCGATCTCGGCCTTGCCGGTGCCATCGAGATTCAGCGTCAGGGAAATATCGGTTTCCGAGGTCTTGCGGGTAATTTGGGCGATGCGGGACATCAGACGCTCCTGAGCGGTTGCGCGGTCTAGCCGAATTCGGGGGGCGGCGGCAAACATTGCACCCAGGGCTTGTCGCAATGGAGTGCTTTGCCCATGTTCGTCCATTATGAGCATAGCACCATCCCCCCACGATCCAATCGGTTGGCACGGCACCACAATCCTCTGCGTGCGCCGCGCCGGCCACGTGACCATGGCTGGCGACGGCCAGGTGACGCTTGGCCAGACCGTTATCAAGGGCAATGCCCGCAAGGTCCGCCGCATCGGCGCCGATAATAATGTGCTGGCAGGCTTCGCCGGCGCGACCGCCGATGCCTTCACTTTGCTCGAACGCCTCGAAGCCAAACTCGAACGCTTTCCCGGCCAGTTAGAACGCGCCTGCGTCGAA
>JACMOQ010000295.1 GCA_014377905.1 Acetobacteraceae bacterium
ACCTGTTCGAACTCGGTCGGCAGCGCATGATCCTCGAACCGTGTCCCGGCGCGGGTGATGCGCAGCCATCCAGGGGATGTCAAGGTGCCGTTGGCGCGCAGACTGTTCGGGGCAAATACGCGGTGGTGGCGATCGCCTTCGGGGTGGCGCAACACAACATCGTAGTCGAGCAGCGCGGCCCCCGCCCCGGACCCGGTGCTGAACCTGACCGGAACCGTGACCAGCCCGGCCAGCGGATAGGCTTCGAGGGCAAACCTACGGGCACTGCCGGCCGGATGGGACGGGGTGGCGATGTCGATCGCGGTGACGCCGGCGAGGTCAAAATCATCCAGAAACGCATGCAGCAACGGCTTATAGGCGCTGCGGATATGGGCGCTGACCCCAGCCGTTGCCAACGCCACTTCGGCGGCATGGCGGGCGGCGAAATCTTCGAACACCCAGGCCTCAACCAGCGCACCGGCCCCGGCTGGGCCAGCTAGCCTATCCACCAGAGCATCAAGCGCATTGGGAAAAGTCGCTTCGAGCAAGATCGTCATATCATCCTCCGCGTGGGTCGAGTCGGTCGCGCAACCAGTCGCCCAGTAAATTCAGGCCCAGCACCATCATCATGATGGCGACGCCGGGGAACACGCTGACCCACCAGGCGGTTTGCAGATAGGTGCGGCCATCGGCGAGCATGCCGCCCCAGCTTGGTGTGATCGGGTCGATGCCGAGGCCCAGAAAGGTCAGGCTGCTTTCGAGCAGGATGTTGTTGGCAATATTGAGCGTCATCAGCACCAATACCGGTCCAAACGCGTTGGGCAGGATATGGCGCCAGATGATCGCCAAATCGATCAATCCCATCGCACGCGCGGCCTGCACAAATTCGCGCTCGCGCAATGACAGCACGCTTGCCCGCACGACACGGGCATATTGCACCCATTGCGCGATAATCATGAACATAATGAGGAAATACTGGTCCGCCCCCAGAATCGCGGTGAAAGTGATTGCGACCAGAATGAACGGCAAAGCGAGTTGCACATCCGCCCAGCGCATGACCACCAAATCCCACACCCCGCCGAAATAGCCCGCGATCAGCCCCATGAACACGCCGAACACGCTGGCGCCGAGCACCGACAGCATACCCACCGTCAGCGACACCCAGCCGCCGGCGACCACGCGAGCCAGCACGTCGCGGCCGATCGGGTCGGTGCCGAGCGGGTGTGCCCAATCCGCGAAAGGGGCGCGCAGGCGGGCGGTGAGGTCCATTGCCTCGCCATTATCGGGAAAGGTCCAGCCGGATGACAGGACGGCGAGCGCCATGCCGCCGGCGAAAATCCCGCCGAGCAGCAGGTCAGGCGACAACCGTTTCATGGCGGGCAAGCCTCCCTCACCCCGGCCCTCTCCCGAGGGGCGAGGGGGGAAACGCTGCTCCCTTTTCTGCTTGGGGAGGGCCAGGGTGAGGCGGTGGCGGTACGCCGGGAAGCCGGGCCCTTCATTCCTTCCTGATCCTCGGACCAACCAACCGATACAAAACATCGATCGCCAAATTAACCAGCACAATCATCGCCGCCAGCACCGTCACCACCGCCTGCAACACCGGATAATCGCGCGACGACACCGCATCGAATGCGAGCGAGCCCATGCCCGGCCAGTTGAACACCCGTTCGATGACCAACGCGCCGCCGATCAGCCCGCCAAATTGCAGCCCGAGATAGGTCAGCAGCGGGATGGCGCAATTGGCGAGGGCGTGTTTGTAGAGCACCACCCGATCGCGCAGGCCCTTGCTGCGCGCGACCATGATATATTGCGCCGAAAGGGTATCGAGCATGGCACTGCGCACCAACCGAACATTGGATGCCGCCAAAATGATCGCCAAGGTTACAGTTGGCATTACGAGGCTCAGCGGCCCTTCCGCCCCCGATGGCGGCAGCCAGCGCAAAGTGATGCCGAAAATCAACACAAGCATCAGAGCCAGCCAGAAATTCGGCACCGACAGTCCCAATAGTGAGACGATGCGGATCACCTGATCGGCGGCGGCGCCTTTTTTTACCGCGGCGTGCACCCCAAGCGGGATCGCGATGATGATCGCGAGGCCCAACCCCGACACCGCCAACAGTAAGGTGCGCGGCAGGGCCTGGGCAACCAGGAGCCCGACCGAGGTGCCACCCATGAAGCTGCGCCCCATATCGCCGGTCAGCATGCCGCCGATAAAGCCGAAATACTGCGCGCTGAACGGCCGATCCAAGCCCAATCCCTCGCGGATGTTGATCAGATCCTGCGCGTTGATCGACCCAGCCCCCTGGGCCAGCATCACCGCCGGGTCGCCGGATAGCCGAACGGCCCAAGCGACCAGCAGGGTGACCACCAGAACAACGAAAGCGGCCTGCAGCAGCCTGCGAACCAGAAACCCGAGCAGTGTGCTAATCCACCGTCACATCGGTCAGGCGGAAGCGGTTATCCGCGGGCGGCACCAGGCCCTTGACCCGTTTGTTGACCCCGAAAATTGTGTTGAGGTTGTACATCGGGATTTCCAGGGCGTGATCGGCCACATAATGCGCCACCCCTTGCAGCAATTTCTCGCGTTGGGCGCGGTCGGACGACAGGCGCTGATCCTCAAGCATTTTGTCGAGGATCGGGTCCTTGTCGTAAGGGTTCCAACGCTCGCCGCTGTGGTACAGCAAATAGGCGGTATTGTCATAGTCGAACGTCCAGCCGCCCCAGCCGAACTGGAACATCTCGGCGGTCTTGCCGTTGGGGATGATATCGTTGGTCATGATATTCATCTCGTAGCCCTTGACCCCACCTTTCAGACCCACCGCGGTCAGATAGCCGGCCACCGCCTGCGCAACCTCGCGGAACAGCGGGTTGTTGCTCTGAAAATCGATCTGGGCTGGGGTGCCCGGCGCAATGCCGGCCGCTTTTAGCAGCGCCCGGGCGCCGGCGGGGTCGAATGGCACCGGCTTCTGGTTCGGGTCAAACCCAAAGGACAAAGCTGATTGATTGCTCACCACTGTCTTGGCATGGCCTTGCAGGATGGTCTTGACGATGGTTTCGCGATCAACCGCCATGATCATGGCTTTGCGGACCCGTTCATCCTTGGTGATGCCGTTGGCGGTGTTGAAGCGCAGCACCGTGACCGATGGGCCGGTAATGCTTTCGACCTTCAACGTCGCGGTTTTCTCGATTGCTGGCACCAGGCTGACCGGCACGTTGGTGGCGATATCGATCCGGCCGGCCTGCAATTCGGCAACCTGGGTGTCAGGCTCAACAATGAAGCGATAGATCAGCTTATCGAGCTTGCTGATGCCCTCCCAATGTTTTGCATAAGGTTCGAGGGTGAGGCTGACTTTCGGCTGATAATCCACAACCTTAAACGGTCCGGTGCCGATTGGTTTGATCTTGAAGACGTCCTTGCCGACGTCGGTGATATATTTTGGCGGCACGATCATCGCACCATAGCCGGCGAACTTGGTCAGGATCACCGGGTCCGGCCGTTTCATCACGATATCGACGGTGAACGGATCGACGATCTCTACCGACCCAATCGCATTGTAGTTGGATTGCTGCGGTCCCTTGGCGCCGTCTGGGCCAAGCAGCCGGTCAAAGGTGAATTTCACTGCCGTTGCGTCGAACGCCTCGCCATTCTGAAAGGTCACGCCCTGGCGCAATTTAAAGCGCATCCGCGCCCCGCCATCGAGGAATTCCCACGACGTTGCCAACGCCGGCTTGATCGCCATATCGGCGCCGCGCTGGACCAGGCCGTCGAAGACATTGCTGCCGATCTGGCCCCAGGAAATCAAGAATGTGTCGATCGGGTCATAGCTTGCCGGGTCCTGCGCCTGGGCAAGCGTTAAAATACCGCCAGCCTGCACAGGGGCGGCAAAGCCCAAAGCCAGGACTACAAAAAGCGAACGCATACGCATCATCATTCGTATCCAATCTAGAAAGGTGGCGTAGCCTGGGCCAGGGCGGGGGATGGCGTCAAGCGGGGTTGGCCGATCAGGATGATGCGGCTGATACCGACCGGGCGGATTGGACGCGACGCACAGATGCGGCAAGGTAGGACGGAGGGAGGAAAGTCTGCGTCGTGTGAACCACGCATGCTCCCCTCATATTCCACTATCATAGATAGTGAAAATAAAGATACCTTGAGATTAAAAGTGGAATGGGCTTCAATCGTTCATCAAACCAGGAGGCTGCCAATGTCAACCCATCCCGAGACCCTCGCGCTTCATGCCGGCTGGCGTCGCGACGAAGCCACAACTGCGGTTGCCGTGCCGATTTATCAAACCACCGCGTTCCAGTTCAACGACACCGACCACGCCGCCGGCCTGTTCGGGTTGGCACAGCTTGGTAATATCTACACCCGCATCATGAACCCGACGACCGATGTGCTGGAAAAGCGCATGGCGGCGTTGGAAGGTGGGGTGGCTGCCCTCGCGCTGGCATCGGGGCAATCGGCGAGCCTGTTCGCGGTGCTGAACCTTGCCCGCGCCGGCGACAACATCGTTTCGTCCACCGATCTTTACGGCGGCACCTGGAATTTGTTTGCCAACCAGCTGAAGGACATGGGAATCGAGGCCCGCTTCGTCGATCCAGCCGATCCGGAGGCGTGTGCCCGCGCCACCGATGATCGCACCCGGGCCTATTACGCGGAAACCCTGCCCAACCCGAAATTGCGGGTGTTCCCGATCGCCGAGGTTGCCGCCATCGGCCGCCGCTTTGGCATTCCGCTGATCATGGACAACACCGCCGCCCCTTTGCTGGTGCGCCCGTTTGACCATGGCGCCGCAGTGGTGATGTATTCGGCAACCAAATATCTTGGCGGCCACGGCACCTCGATCGGCGGCATTGTCATCGATGGCGGCAATTTCGACTGGGAGGCCAATCCTGCCCGCCAGCCGGCGCTGAACACGCCCGACCCGTCCTATCACGGGGCCGTCTGGAGCCAGGCGGTAAAGCCGCTGGGGCCGATTGCCTATATCCTGAAAATGCGGGTGACTTTGCTGCGCGACATCGGCGCCTGCATTAGCCCGTTCAATGCTTGGTTGATCCTGCAGGGGATTGAGACGTTGGCGCTTCGGATGCGCGCCCATTGCGACAATGCGCTGGCGGTGGCGAA
>JACMOQ010000030.1 GCA_014377905.1 Acetobacteraceae bacterium
ACGCGAAATATCGCCGCCGTAGCATTTCGCGGTCACATCCTTGGACATTGCGCCGATGGTTTCGCGCGCCACTACCCGGCCGCCGATTGCGGCTTGAACCGCGATTTTGAACAATTGCCGGGGGATCAGGTCCTTCAGCTTCTCGCAAATCTGCCGGCCACGCTTGTCGGCCTGGCTGCGATGGGCGACGAAGCTCAGCGCATCGACCTGGTCGCCGTTGACCAGGATGGTGATGCGCACCAGGTCTCCGGGTTCGTAACCATCCAACGAGTAATCGAAGCTGGCATAGCCGCGGCTGACTGATTTCAGGCGGTCGTAGAAATCGAACACCACCTCATTCAACGGCAGGCGATAGACGGCCATGGCGCGATTGCCGACATAGGTCAGATCAATTTGCTGGCCGCGCCGGTCGGTGCACAAGGTCAGGATCGAGCCGAGATAATCATCCGGCACCATGATCGTCGCCTTGATCCAGGGTTCCTGGATTTCGGCGATCAGGCTCGGGTCCGGCATGTCGGACGGGTTGTGCAGTTCTTCAACCGCGCCGTTGTTGCGCTTGAGGTGATAGACCACGCTTGGCGCCGTTGCGATCAGGTCGAGGTCAAATTCGCGGCTCAGCCGCTCCTGAATGATTTCGAGATGCAACAAACCCAGGAAGCCGCAGCGGAAGCCAAAGCCGAGAGCCGCGGAGGTTTCCATCTCGAAATGGAAGCTTGAATCGTTCAGGCGCAGCTTGCCGAGGGATTCGCGCAGCTTTTCGAAATCATCAGCATCCACCGGGAATAATCCGCACCAGACCACTGGGACTGACGGCTTGAAGCCGGCGAGCGCTTCGGACGCAGGCACCCGATCATCGGTGATCGTATCGCCGACGGATACATCGGCAACCGTTTTGATCGCGGCAGTGATATAGCCCATTTCACCAGGGCCCATAGTTTCCGCCGGCACCATCTTGGGGGTGAACACGCCAACCTGTTCGACGTGATGCACCGACCCGCGCGCCATCATGCGGATTTTCTGGCCCTTCTTGATGTGCCCGTCTTTGATCCGCACCAGGATCACCACGCCAAGATACTGGTCGTACCAGCTATCCACCACCAGCGCTTTCAGGGTGGCACTTGCATCCCCGGTCGGCGGTGGCAGGCGGGTGACAATGGCTTCCAGCACGCCTTCGATGTTGATGCCGGTCTTGGCGCTAATCATGATGGCGTCGGACGCATCAATGCCGATTACGTCCTCGATCTGCTGTTTGACCTTGTCCGGTTCAGCCGCTGGCAGATCGATCTTGTCCAGCACCGGCACAATCTCGTGCCCCGCGTCGATGGCGTGATAGACGTTGGCGAGCGTTTGCGCTTCGACGCCTTGCGAGGCATCGACCACCAGCAGCGAGCCTTCGCACGCGGCCAGACTGCGCGACACTTCGTAGGCGAAATCGACGTGGCCGGGCGTGTCCATCAGGTTCAACTGATAGGTCAGGCCGTCCTTGGCGAGATACGACAGCCGCACCGTCTGCGCCTTGATGGTGATGCCACGTTCTTTCTCAAGATCCATATTGTCGAGCACCTGCTCGCTCATCTCGCGCGCCGTCAGCCCGCCGGTGTGCTGGATCAGCCGGTCGGCGAGGGTGGACTTGCCATGGTCAATATGGGCGACAATGGAGAAATTGCGGATCAGGGCGAGGGGTGTGTCGGTCATGATAGGGAGATAGGCCGTTTCGTGAATTATGTCAGCCTCGCAGCGTGGCCCCGGTGGCTTTGGCGACTGCGGCGACGATTTTAGCACTGGCAGTGTCGATTTCGGCCTCGGTCAGGGTGTGGTCGCGTGGCTGCAAAACCACCTCGATCCCGAGCGAGACCTTGCCGTCGGGCACCTTGTCGCCCTCGTAGCGGTCGAACAGCGATACGCCCGCAATCAGGGTGCGTTCCGCCCCGCGCGCCGCACGCAGCACTGTATCGGCAGCGATTGTCGCATCGACCAGGAAGGCGAAGTCGCGGGTGAGCGGTTGCAGGCTCGGCAGATCGGGCGTGGCCTTCTTGCGCTTCTTGGGCTCCTGGATCGCATCGAGATTGATCTCGAAGGCCGCAACCGGACCGGCGAGGTCGATCGCTGCCGCCAGACGTGGATGCAATGTGCCGAAGGTCGCCAGGATGTTTTTTGGCCCCTGGCGCACCGTGCCGGACTGGCCGGGGTGATAAAAGCTCGGCGCATCGGCGGTAACCGTCAGCGCATCCATCGCCACGCCGAGGCCGGCGAGCACCGCCCACAGATCGGCTTTGGCATCCATCGCGCCGGCGGGCGCTTGGGCTTGCGACCAATGGCGCGGCGACCGGCCGCAGCGCAGCCCGGCGGCAACCTGGATTTGTGCGCCCTCATCCGGGAAAGCCGGGCCGATTTCGAACAGCGCCAGATCGGGGTAGCCGCGTGCCGCATTGCGGGCAGCCGCCAGTGCCAGGGTGGCAATTCCGGTTGGGCGCATCTGGTCGAGGTCGGACGCGATCGGGTTCAGCAACCGCGCGCTTTCCGGTGTGGCAGCAAACAACGCTGCCTTGTCCTGCGCCATGAAGCTGAAGGTCACGCATTCGGCCATGCCGCGTGCGGCGAGCGTCCGGCGGGCAATCGCGCGGCGGGTCTGGCGCGGGGTGAGCGTCATCGGCGGGACGACGAAATTTACCGGCAAGGAAACCGCGGGCACCGCGTCGAGGCCACGCAGGCGCAGAACTTCCTCGATCAGGTCGCATTCCGGTTCGATTTCCGCGCGCCCCGCAGCAGCTTTGGCGGCAATTTCGGGTGCGAGGTCGGGCGATGGTTCAAGCGCGGTATCGGCGGCAATGTCATTGCGCCACGGCGGCACGGCAACCGTGACTGACGCCGCATCACGTGACATCACGGCAAAGCCGAGGCGCACCAGGCTGTCCACCGCGTCATCGGGTGCCACATCCAGCCCGCCGAAATCACGCACCCGGGCAAACCGCAACGTCGCGTTGCGCTGCCAGGCGGGTTCGGCACCGGCAGCAGTTACCTCGCTCGCCTCGCCACCGCAGAGATCCAAGATCATCTGGGTGGCAGCGCTGATCGCATCGGGCAGCAGGGCGGGGTCGATGCCGCGTTCAAAGCGCTGCCGGGCATCCGATGTCAGGCCATGATGGCGCCCGGACAGCGCCACGCGCACCGGGTCGAACAGCGCGCATTCGACGAAGACCGTGCTGGTGTTTTCATCGCAGCCGGTCGCCTCGCCACCGATTACCCCGGCCAATGACTGCACGCCGGCGAAATCGGCGATCGCGCAATCCTCGGGGCGGACGGTGTAATCCTTGCCGTTCAGCGCCCGGAAGCTTTCCCCGGCGCCGGGGCGGAATGTCAGCACGCCGCCCGTCACCTTGCCGGTATCGAACACATGCAGCGGGCGGCCGAGATCGATGGTGAAGAAATTTGTGATATCGACCAGCGTGTTGATCGGCCGCAGTCCGATGGAAACAAGGCGGTCCTGCAACCATTGCGGCGACGGGCCATTCTTCACGTTGGCAATTGTCCGGCCCAGCACCCAGCGGCAGGCATCGGTGCCCTCGATCTTCCAACTGATCGGGCTTGGGAAGCTGCCCGCGATCCTGGCCGGTGCGAACGGGCGCAGTGTGCCGAGGCCGGCCGCCGCCAAATCGCGCGCCACGCCACGCACGCTCAGCGCGTCGCCACGATTGGGGGTCACGGCGATGTCGATGATCGGATCGCCCAGCCCGGCCCATTCCGCGTAACCAGCGCCGACCGGGGCATCTGCCGGCAGGTCCATGATGCCGTCATGATCGGTGCCGAGGCCCATTTCGCGCGCCGACAGCAGCATGCCGGCCGATTGCACGCCGCGGATTTCGCCGATCTTGAGGGTGATGCCGGTGCCGGGGATGAACGCGCCAGGGGCGGCAAACACCGCCTTCATGCCCGCGCGCGCATTCGGCGCACCGCAGACGACCGACACAATGCCAGTCCCGGTATCAACCTTGCACGCCCGCAACCGGTCCGCATTCGGGTGCTGCACGGCTTCGACCACCAGGGCGATCACGAACGGTGCCAAGGCTGCCGCGCGGTCTTCAACGCCTTCAAGCTCCAGCCCGACCTTGGTCAGGGTGTCGGTGATTTCATCCAGGGACGCCGTGGTGTCCAGGTGGGTTTTTAGCCAGGAGAGGGAGAATTTCATGATCTAAACCCCTTCGTGCAGGGCTACTGGCGCCAGCGCCGAAAACCCGTAATGCCGCAACCAGCGAATATCGCTCTCGTAGAACGGCCGCAGATCGGGGATCCCGTGCTTCAGCATCGTCACCCGTTCGATCCCCATGCCGAAGGCGAAGCCCTGCCATTCGCGCGGATCTATGCCGCAATTGGCCAGGACTTTCGGGTGGACCATGCCGCTGCCGAGGATTTCCAGCCAGTCGCCGCCGCCGAGTTCCCCGGTGCGACGGTTCCAGCCGATATCGACTTCCATTGACGGTTCGGTGAACGGGAAATAGGATGAACGGAAACGCACCGGCAGGCTCGAAATGCCGAAGAATTCGCGCAGGAAATCGATCAGGCAGCCTTTGAGATGCCCAAGCGTGATGCCGCGATCGATCACCAGGCCTTCGACCTGATGGAACATCGGCGAATGGGTAGCGTCATGGTCGGCGCGATAGGTGCGGCCGGGCACGATGACGCGGATTGGCGGCGCCTGGGTCAGCATGGTGCGGACCTGGACCGGGGATGTGTGGGTGCGCATCACCCGCCGGCGCGCATCGCCGTTGAGGCCGGGGAGGTAGAACGTGTCCATATCTTCGCGCGCCGAATGGTGGGCGGGGATGTTGAGCGCGCCGAAATTGCGCCAGTCATCCTCAATATCCGGACCTTCAGCGATGGAAATCCCCATTGCGCCAAAAATCGCCGCCATTTCTTCCATGGTGCGGCTGATCGGGTGGATCAGACCGGGCGGGGCGAGCAGCGGCGGCAGGGTGACATCGATGCGTTCCCCCGACAGCTTGGCGTCGAGGGCCGCGCTTTCCAGCGCGGCCTTGCGCGTTTCAATTGCTGCGGTGATCGCATCCTTGGCGCGATTGATCGCCGCCCCACGTTCGCGCCGCTGGTCCGGCGGCAGCGCACCGAGGGCCTTGAGTTTCTCGGTCAGGCTGCCGGATTTGCCGAGCACGCCGACGCGGATTGCATCCCAGGCGCGCAGATCGGTGGCAGTGGCGAGGGCTGTGTCGGTGGCGGCGACAAGGGCGAGAAGATCATCACTCATGGGGATACTCTCACGAAAAAGGGCTGCCCGTTTGCGCGGGCAGCCCCTTGATTGGTTCGAACTGGGCGAAAACGCCCGTTACGCCAGGGCAGCCTGCACCTTCTTGACGATTACGGCGAAGGATGCCGGGTCGTCGAAGGCAATGGCCGAAAGCACCTTGCGATCCATCTCAATGCCGGCGGCCTTCAGCCCGCAAATAAACCGCGAATAGGTCAGCCCGTGTTCGCGCGTCGCGGCGTTGATACGCTGGATCCACAAACCGCGGAATTCGCGCTTCTTTACCTTGCGATCGCGGTAAGCATATTGCAGCGACTTTTCCAGCCGCTCCAGCGCGATGCGATAATTGGTTGATGACCGGCCTACGAAGCCCTTTGAGGCGTCGATGACCTTCTTGTGGCGTGCATGCGACGTTACGCCGCGTTTTACCCGTGCCATGTGCTGCTACTCCTGCTCAACCGATACCATATGGGGCCCACTGCTTGACGGTACGCCCGTCAGCATGGGTCAGCACTTGGCTGCCGCGGCCTTGCCGCTTCATTTTCTGCGATCGGTTGATCAGTCCGTGCCGCTTGTTGCCTGGGCCGGCGAGAACCTTGCCGGTCGCGGTGATCTTGAAGCGCTTCTTGACAGAAGACTTCGTCTTAAGTTTGGGCATTTGCATCTCCTTGCAGTTTAAGGTTCC
>JACMOQ010000031.1 GCA_014377905.1 Acetobacteraceae bacterium
GACCCGCTCGGTTTGCAGGTGCCAAAGCCGCATCCGGAACTCGACCCTGCGACGCACGGATTCCGCGATGCCGATATGGATCGGCCCGTCTTCATCGACTATGTGCTTGGCCTCGAAACCGCAACGCCACGCCAGATCCTGCAAATCCTGCGCCAGACCTATTGCGGGCCGATCGGCGTGGAGTTCATGCACATTCAGGATCCCGACCAGAAGGCCTGGATCCAGCGCCGGGTTGAAGGCGCGCCGTGGGCCAACGCCTTTGGCCGCGACGGCAAGAAGACCATTCTCAAGCAGCTGACCGAAGCCGAGGGTCTTGAAGCCTTCTGCCAGCGCCGCTTCGTCGGTACCAAGCGTTTCGGGCTGGAAGGCGCGGAGGTCACAATCCCGGCGCTGCACGCCATCATTGAAACCGCGGCCAAATCCGGCGTGCGCGAAATCGCCATCGGCATGCCGCATCGCGGGCGGCTCAACACCTTGGTGAACGTGGTGCAGAAGCCCTACACCCAGTTGTTCAGCGAATTCGGCGGCGCAAGCTTCAAGCCGGATGATGTCCAGGGTTCCGGCGACGTGAAATACCATCTCGGCACCTCGACCGACGTCGAAATCGCCGGGCACAAGCTGCATTTGTCGCTGCAACCCAACCCGTCGCACCTCGAAGCGGTCGATCCGGTGGTGGTCGGCAAGGTCCGCGCCCGCCAGGACATGGCCGGCGATACCAGTGCGCGCCGGTCAGTGATGGGCATTTTGATGCATGGCGATGCGGCGTTTGCCGGCCAGGGGCTGGTTGCCGAAACCCTCGGCATGTCGCAACTGATTGGCTATCGCACCGGCGGCACCATCCATCTCGTCGTCAACAACCAGATCGGTTTCACCACCATCCCCGCCCACGCCTATTCCGGGCTTTATTGCACCGACATCGCCAAATCGGTGCAGGCGCCGGTACTGCATGTCAACGGCGACGACCCCGAGGCCGTGGTCTGGTGCGCCCGCATGGCGGCCGAATTCCGCATGGAATTCGCCACCGATTTCGTGCTCGACATCGTCTGCTATCGTCGCCACGGCCATAACGAAACCGACGAACCAGCCTTCACCCAGCCGATCATGTATCGTGCCATCAAGGATTTGCCGACCACCCGGGCGCTCTACGCCGACAAACTGGTACGGGAAGGATCGCTGGCCGCTGATGAGGCAAAGGCGATGCTGGACGAATTTTACGCCAAGCTCGAAGCGTCATACCAAGCTGCGCAAACCTACAAGCCAAACAAGGCCGATTGGCTGGAAGGCCACTGGTCCGGGTTATCCATGCCTGACAATGCCGCCGAGCGGACCGAAGGCGAAACCGCCGTCGCGTTGCCGGTGCTCCAGAAAATCGGCAGCGCGTTGGCGCATGTCCCTGCGGATTTTGACCTCAATTCCAAGATCGCCCGCCAGCTTGAAGCCAAAAAGGCGATGATCGAAACCGGCGAAGGCCTTGACTGGTCCACGGGTGAAGCCCTGGCCTATGGCAGCCTGCTGCTCGAAGGCCATCGCGTCCGCCTGTCCGGTGAAGACGTCCAGCGCGGCACTTTCAGCCAGCGCCATGCGGTGTTGATCGATCAGACCAACCAGAACGAATACACCCCGCTCAACAACATCACCGGCACCCAGGCGAAGATCGAAATCTACAACTCGCTTCTGTCGGAAGTGGGCGTGCTGGGCTTTGAATACGGTTATACCCTGGCCGATCCGCGCAGCTTGGTGCTGTGGGAAGCCCAGTTCGGCGATTTCGCCAATGGCGCCCAGGTCATCATTGACCAGTTCGTTGCCAGTGGTGAAACCAAATGGCTGCGCATGTCGGGCCTGGTGATGTTGCTGCCGCATGGCCATGAAGGCCAGGGGCCGGAACATTCATCGGCGCGGCCAGAACGCTATTTGCAGCTTTGCGCCGAAAACAACATGACGGTCGGCAACCTTACGACGCCCGCCAATTACTTCCACGCGCTGCGCCGCCAATTGAAACGCAATTTCCGCCGGCCGCTGGTGCTGATGACGCCGAAATCGCTGTTACGGCACAAGCTTGCGGTATCGCCCCTGGCCGACTTCGCCGAGGGCAGCCGCTTCCTGACCGTCATTGGCGAAACCGACACGCTGGTCGCCGCCGACAAGGTCAAGCGCGTGGTGCTGTGCACCGGCAAAGTCTATTATGATTTGGTTGCCGAACGGCGTAATCTCGGCATCACCGATGTCGCGATCATCCGCATCGAACAGCTCTATCCGTTCCCGGTTGTGTCGCTGCCCAAAATGCTCGCGGCCTACACGAATGCGCAAGTGGTGTGGTGCCAGGAGGAGCCCGAGAATATGGGGGCCTGGACTTTCGTCGATCGTCGGATCGAAAAGGTCCTCGCCGGCCTCGCCATCGCCGCCAAACGGCCGAGCTATGTTGGGCGGCACGATGCGGCAAGCCCTGCCACCGGGCTTGCCAAAGTGCACGCGGCCGAACAAGCGGCCCTAGTGCGGGACGCACTGAGTATAGATTAGTTAAAAGGACTGGAAGTCATGTCATCCGAGATCAAAGTCCCGAGCCTGGGCGAAAGCGTCAGCACCGCCACCATCGCGCGCTGGATGAAGGCGCCAGGAGATGCGGTGGCTGCCGATGAACCGGTGGTAGAGCTCGAAACCGATAAGGTAACCGTCGAAGTTCCGGCGCCGATGGCGGGGATTTTGTCGGAAATCCTGACACCGGAAGGTGCTGAGGTCACGGTCGGCACCATCCTCGGGCTGGTGACCGAAGCGGCCGCCGCGCCCCAGCAGGTCCATGCGCGTCCGGCTGCCAATCCGTCCGCCGGGGTTAACCCCCCGCCGACGCCGTCTGGCCCGGTATCCCGCCCGGCCACCCCGCCGTCCGATATCGCCACCCACGCGCCGTTGCCGGCCGCGGCGAAAATGATGGAAGAACGCAATCTCGCCCCGGTGGCGATCGGCGCTGGCACCGGCAAGGATAGCCGCATCACCAAGGGTGACGTGCTGGACTACCTCGCCCGTCCGGCCCCGGTGGCAGCCCCGGTTGCAGCCAAGCCCGCCCGCACCGATCAAGCTGGCGAAGAACGGGTGAAGATGACCCGCCTGCGCCGCACTATCGCAGCCAGGCTCAAGGAAGCCCAGAACAACGCCGCCATGCTGACCACCTTTAACGAGGTCGATATGTCCGCGGTGATGGCGCTGCGCACCCAATACAAGGAAGCCTTCGAGAAAAAGCATGGCGGCGTTCGCCTCGGCTTCATGTCGGTCTTCGTGCGTGCCTGCGTGGCCGCGCTGAAGGAATTCCCAACGGTTAATGCCGAAATAGACGGCGATGACATCGTTTACAAACACTTCGTCCACATGGGCATCGCTGTCGGCGGCGCCAACGGGCTTGTCGTGCCGGTGATCCGTGACGCCGACCAGATGGACCTGGTGCAGATCGAAGCCAAGATCAGCGATTTCGGCCGCCGCGCCCGTGATGGCGCACTAAAGCTCGATGAACTGACCGGCGGCACGTTCAGCATTACCAATGGCGGCGTCTATGGCAGCCTGATGTCCACCCCAATCCTCAACCCGCCGCAATCGGCGATCCTCGGGATGCACAAAATTCAGGACCGTGCGGTAGTGATCGGCGGCAAGATCGAGATCCGCCCGATGATGTATCTCGCGGTGAGCTACGATCACCGGATTATCGATGGCAAGGAAGCGGTGTCGTTCCTGGTTCGGGTGAAGGAAAGCGTCGAAGACCCGCGGCGGTTGTTGTTGGGGGTTTAGGCGGCTGGGGTAATGTCGGTGTGGGGGAAGTCGTTGCCGGTGAAGAGCAACGGCACATTGTGGGTTTTGGCAACCGCATAAGCGAAGCAATCGCCCATGTTGAGCTGGGCGGGGTGGCCTTGGCCTTTGCCGTAACGGGCAAAGGCTTTCAAGGCTTCGAGGCCCATATCAGGTTGAATCGCAATGAGCTGGATGTGCATCGCTTCCATGAAGTTGCTCACCTCTTTTTCCGCGCTTCCGGTTGGTATTCCACGTTTTCGTCGTATCCCAAGCGTGGCTTCATAAACCGCAATGGGAGACGTAATTGGTGATCTGGCGCGCGAAAGGAACCGCCACAACTCCGGTCCGCTTGGCTCGTCGGTCAGGATCGCGATGATCGCCGATGCATCGATGAACACGGCTATTCGTCGTTTAGAGAGTCGAAGAAAGCCTTGTCGGCTTCCAGCCCAGTCGGGGGATAACAGCGAATCCGGGCCTGCAATTCCTGGAGCCAGGCGGGGTACGGGGAATCACCTTCTTCGCGTCTCAGCTCATTCTCCAACGCAAGCTTCACCGCTGCCGTCTTCGACATATGCCTACGCGTCGCCAAACGTTCGGCGAGCAAATTAACTTCTTCACTGCGGATATTAAGCGGCATGGCGGCCTCTGTGTAGACGATGGGCGACCGCAGTCTACACAAACCCCACCAAGATCGCCACGACAAAATCCCCGCCAAGTTTGCGCCAACCCGCCCAAACTGGCATATTACTCGCTTCCGAAAGCACGAGACCAGCCATGAGCTTCCGCCCCTATCAGCATATCGAACGCCGCAAGTCTCGCCAAGTAATGGTGGGGTCTGTCCCGGTGGGTGGCGGCGCGCCGATTGCGGTGCAGACCATGACCAACACGCTGACCACCGACGTCGCGGCAACCGTCGCCCAGATCAAGCGGTCAGAAAAGGCCGGCGTCGATATTGTCCGCGTGTCCTGCCCCGATCAGGAAAGCGCGTTGGCGCTGAAGGACATCATCCGCCAGGTCGATGTGCCAATCGTTGCCGACATCCATTTTCATTATCGCCGCGCGATTGAGGCCGCCCAAAGTGGGGCTGCATGCCTGCGCATTAATCCGGGCAATATCGGCAGTGCGGCGCGGGTGCGTGAAGTTATCCAGGCGGCGCGCGACCATAATGTGTCGATGCGCATCGGCGTCAACGCCGGCTCGCTCGAACGCCATCTTCTGGAAAAATACGGCGAACCCAACCCAGAAGCTTTGGTCGAAAGCGCGCTTGAACACGCCAAAATCCTCCAGGATAACGATTTCCACAACTTCAAGATCAGCGTAAAAGCGTCCGACGTGTTCATGGCCGTCGCCGCCTATCAGCAATTGGCCGAGGTTTGCGACCACCCGTTGCATGTCGGCATTACCGAAGCCGGCGGTAAGCGCACTGGCACGGTGAAGTCCGCGATCGGCATCGGCAATCTGCTCTGGGCTGGCATTGGTGATACCATTCGGGTGTCGCTGTCGGCCGAACCGGAAGAAGAAGTCCATGTCGGCTGGGAAATCCTCAAATCCCTCGGCATCCGCCACCGCGGGGTGCGGATCATTTCCTGCCCGTCTTGCGCGCGCCAGGGCTTTAACGTGATTGATACGGTGCAGACCTTGGAAGACCGCCTCGCCCACATCGAAACCCCGATGACCCTGTCGATCATTGGCTGCGTGGTGAACGGCCCGGGCGAGGCACTGATGACCGATATCGGCATCACCGGCGGCGGCGCCGGCCGGCATATGGTCTATAATGCCGGCAAGACCGACCATACGATTGATGCCGGCGACATGGTCAGCCATATCGTTGACTTGGTTTTGGCCAAGGCCGCAGTCATCGAAGCGGAAATTGCCGCCGCCAAACGGGCGAAAATCGCGGCGGAGTAATCCGCCCGCCCATCTCGCAGGACAGAAAAATTGGCCAACGACCTCCAGCCTGTTCGCGGCACCCGCGACCTTATTGGCGACGATGCCCGCCGCCATTTCCACGTGGTGGAAACCGCGCGCCGCATCGCCGCGACTTATGGCTTCGATGAATGGTCGACCCCGATCTTCGAACAGACCGGCGTCTTCGCGCGCGGTCTGGGTGATACATCCGACGTGGTGATGAAGGAAATGTACACATTCCCCGATCGCGGCGGCGAAAGCCTGACCTTGCGGCCAGAAGCCACCGCCGGGATTTGCCGGGCGCTGGTCAGCAACGGCTTGACGCAGTCGCTGCCGCAGAAAGTTTTCTACACCGGCCCGATGTTCCGCTACGAACGTCCTCAGAAAGGCCGCTACCGCCAGTTCCATCAAATTGACGTCGAAGTTCTCGGCAGCGGCGAACCGCTCGCCGATGCCGAAGTGATCGCCTGTGGCTGGGCAATCCTGAAAGCACTTGATGTGGCCAAAGACGTGGTGCTGGAACTGAACACGCTGGGCGATCCGGAAAGCCGGGCGGCGTATCGGACCGCGTTGATCACCTATTTCTCGGCCTACAAGGATCAGTTGTCCGAAGACAGTCAGGCCCGCCTGGAACGCAATCCGTTGCGCGTGGTCGATAGCAAGGACCCTGGCGACAAGGCGCTGGTCGCCAATGCGCCAACCATCCACCCCTACCTCAACGCGGCATCGGCGAAATTTTACGACGATCTGCGTCGCCATCTCGACCGCATCGGCGTGCCGGTGGTCGAAAACCCCCGGATCGTGCGCGGCCTCGACTATTACAGCCACACCGCCTTCGAATTCGTGACCTCAGCTTTGGGCGCGCAAGGCACCGTGCTCGGTGGTGGCCGTTATGACGGCTTAGTCGAGGAAATGGGCGGGCCGCACACACCCTGCGTCGGCTGGGCGGCGGGCGTCGAACGGCTGGCGATGCTGCTGGATGCGGCGCCGGCGGCACCCAAGGGCGTGGCGGTGATTCCGGTCGGCGATGCGGCCGAAGCCGTGGCGCTTGATGTTGTGCAGGCCCTGCGCGATGCCGGCATCCGGGCGGAAATGGGCTATCGCGGCAACGTCAAGCGCCGGATGGAGCGTGCCAACCGGACCGGCGCGCGTGCGGCGATCATCTTGGGTGAGGCTGAAATCGCCCGAGGTGTGGCCCAGTTGAAGGACCTTGAAACCGGGGATCAAGCCGAAGTGGCGATCGCCGATCTGGTGTCGAAACTGGCATGAGCCTCGATTTCCGCCTCGACCGGATCGTTGCCCGCGCGGATGAACTACGCGCGATGATGTCCGAAGACCTCGGCGGGGAAGCTTTCGTCAAGGCCTCCAAAGAACTCGCCGAAATTGAACCGGTGGTTGCCCGCGTCGATGATCTGCGTGCCGCGCAAAAAGCCGAAGATGAAGCTCGGGCGATGCTGTCGGAACCCGAAATGAAGGAGATGGCGGAAGCCGAATTATTCGAGCTCAAGGACCGCATCCCGGCAATCGAGCGCGAAATCCGCCTCGCGCTGCTGCCCAAGGATGCCGCTGACGAACGCGATGGCATTCTCGAAATTCGCCCGGCCGCAGGTGGTGACGAAGCGGCTTTATTCGCCGCTGAACTGTTCGCGATGTATCAAAAATACGCCGCCCTGCGCGGTTGGCGGTTCGAGGTGATGGAGTATGACGCGACCGAACTCGGTGGGCTAAAAGGCGCGTTGGCGGAAGTCGGCGGCAAGGGCGTGTTTGCCCGGCTGAAATTCGAATCCGGTGTGCATCGCGTTCAGCGCGTGCCGGCCACCGAAAGCCAGGGCCGCATTCATACCTCCACCGTGACCGTCGCGGTGTTGCCGGAAGCCCAGGAAGTCGATGTCGCGATCGACGAGGGCGATTTGCGCATCGACGTTTACCGCGCATCCGGCGCCGGCGGCCAGCACGTCAACAAGACGGAATCGGCCGTGCGCATCACCCATCTGCCGACCGGAATCGTGGTGGCGATGCAGGAAGAACGCAGCCAGCACAAGAACAAAGCCAAGGCGATGAAGATCCTGCGCGCGCGCATGTACGAAGCCCAGCGCAGCAGCCTTGCCGCGACGCGCGCCGCCGATCGGAAAGGGCAAGTGGGCACCGGCGATCGCAGCGAGCGCATTCGCACCTATAATTTCCCGCAAGGCCGGGTGTCGGATCATCGGATTGAGCTGACTTTGTATAAGCTCGACCGGGTGATGCAGGGTGATCTCGACCCGTTCATCGAGGCCCTGATCGCGGATGATCAGGCCACACGAATGGCGGCCGACGAAATTTGATGCCGTCTTGTGCGCCATTGGTGCCATCCCCAAATGATTTTGAATGATCGACCCGCTCTACGTTATATCCGGCTTTTTCGTCGGGGTTCTGGTCGGGCAGACCGGGGTCGGCGGCGGTTCGCTGATGACACCTTTGCTGGTGCTGGTATTCGGGCTGAACCCGGCAGTCGCGGTTGGCACCGACCTGCTTTACGCATCCGCCACCAAAAGCGTTGGCACTCTGGTGCATGGCTTCAATCGCACGGTGGATTGGGCGGTGGTGCGTCGGCTGGCGACGGGCAGCGTGCCGGCGTCAATAGCCACTCTCGCGGTCATGGCGGTGTGGAACGCGGCTGAACACGGCCAGCGGACGATATCCGTCGTGCTCGGGTTCATGCTGCTGTTGACCGCGGCCAGCCTGTTGTTCCAGCGGGCTTTTTTCGCGCTGGTCGAACCGATCCAGACGCGGGTCACCCAGCGTGGCACAGTGGCGCTGACGGTTGCGGTCGGCGCGGCGCTGGGGGTTTTGGTGACATTCACCTCAGTCGGCGCCGGGGCGCTGGGGGTGACGGCGTTGCTGTTGCTCTATCCGCGCGCGCGCATGGCGGTGATTGTGGGCTCCGACATCGCCCATGCCGTGCCGCTGACCTTGGTTGCCGGCCTTGGACATCTGGCAATGGGATCGATCAACTGGCCCCTGCTGGTGTCGTTGCTGTGCGGATCGGTGCCGGGGATCGTTCTCGGCAGCCAGATGGCAATTCGGGTGCCGGAACATGTGCTGCGCCCGGTGATGGCAACAGTTCTGATCGTGGTTGGCGTGCGGTTGGTGTTTTAGGGGTTCACTCCTTAGCAACCCCCGGCTGCGCAAATGCATGCTTTGGTAGCCAATCTGGCGGCCTAAATTACCCCTGTTCCGCGCCAGCCGGCAATATCGGCGGCGCTGAACCCGGCCTCCGCCAGCACCGCGTCGGTATCGGCGCCGGCCGCTGGCGGGGCGGTGTCCAGCCGTCCACCGCCATGCGCAAGGTGAAAGCCTGATCCCACCATGCGCATCGGGCCAAACTCGGTTTCAACCGTCTGCAACACGTCGCGCGCCTTCACCTGGCGATGCTCGATGACGTCCTCAATCCGCCAGATGCTGGCGGCAGGCGCGCCGGCGGCATTCAAACGATCCTCCCAAATGCGCGGGCTGTCGGTTGCCAGGGCGGTTTCGATGACCTCCCGCAAAGCCACCGTATTCTCGATCCGGCTGAAACGGTCGGCGAAACGCGGATCGTCAAGCGCGTCGGCCCGATCCAGCGCCAACATCAGGGCGCGATGCTGCTTTTCGTTGTTGACCGCGAGCAGGATGTGCCCGGCGTGTTCGCCCGCCCCCGCCTTAAACAAATTCGCGGTGGCATTACGGCTGACCGCCTGATTGCCGAACTGATACTGTTTGTGTCCAGCAATCGTATAATCGGCGACTTGCGGCGACAAGAAGCTCAACGTTGCATCCAGCATCGCGATGTCAACAAACTGGCCACGCCCGGTATGGGTGGGCTGGAACAAGGCGCTGGCGATCGCAAACGCGCCGGTCATCCCGGACAGCATGTCGCAGGCCGCGAACCCGGCGCGCACCGGCCCCATTTCGGGGTGTCCGGTGATCGACATGATCCCCGACATCGCCTGGATGCGCCCGTCATAGCCGGCCCGGGTGCGGTCCGGCCCGGTCTGGCCGAAGCCCGAAATCGCCGCATAAATCAGCTTGGGATTGATCGCCGACAAAGCCGCATACCCGATCTTGAGCTTGTCCATGACCCCCGACCGGAAATTCTCCA
>JACMOQ010000296.1 GCA_014377905.1 Acetobacteraceae bacterium
CAGGGCTGAACCCGCGTTGCGGACCGCGGCGATATCGATCGGCATTGGCTGGCCCACCTCGTAAAGGAATGCCGTGGCGCCGCTGTCGGCGCCTGCCTGCCGGCCTTCACTTCGTCCGAATTCGAGAAAATGCCGCAATGGCGCCGCCCGGGATGTCGCAACATCGGGATAGCGCGCCCAATACAGCGCCGGATCGAACCGGGTTCCCGGGGTGCGACCCTCCGGATCCCCGATCAGCACGAAATGACGAAACGCCTGATAGGGATCGGTCGGAACATCGATATTATGCTGGATGTACCACGCGAGGTCGAGGAACGGGTTCGGGTTGCGGCCCTGCTGCAGGCCTTGCAGAATAAAATGCCGTAGTTGTCCATTGGCCGGCGCCTCTGTTCCCAGGCTATCCTGATACCAGCTCGGATCGAAATACGGGCTAGACGCCGCAAGGTCGTATTCCAGTGCGTCCAGCAACCCGTCCGTCGACGGCGGATCACCCAGCAGCAACGGATCATGCGCTGCCATGGTGCGGGGGTGAATCAACGGGTGGGGGGACCGTAGCTCGCTGATACCATACTCAAGAAAATGCAAAAGCGGGTCGGCACCGGCATCGCGAATGTCGGGATAGAGCGCGAGGTAGTAGGCAGCATCGAAATAAACCGACAAAACCGGGCGGTCCGGGATGGGGATCGCCAGATAGCGCCCAACGGTCGACAGGTCGGCCCGCCCGTCACCAAGCGCTGCCCGGTACAGTGCTTCGTCAACAAAAGGCGAGCAGAGCAGCCGGTGCATCTGAAGGAACGCGTTCATGGCGACTTTTCCAACCTATCGGCGCATCGCGCCCTCAGCTGCGGCCGGTTTCGTCGCGCAAGACGGCCATCCAATTATCGATGGATTGGCGCACGGCCGCATTGGGCACCCGCCCTTCGGCCGCACCGGCGCGCATATAGTGCTCCGCGCCATTTTCGACATCGCCAGCTGCCACCGCCTTGCCGACATCCTTGTAGGTCGCCAAGTAGAAACCCTCATCAATTTCGGGTGTATACCCGATCCGGCCCTCAAGGTAGCCGGAGTCAAGAAAATGCTGGTGCAGATTGGGAATCTTGCCGGCGGCATAGGCGTCGGCGATATCAGGATAATTTTCCATGTAAAATTCTTCCGAAAACGGAAGCGTGGCCGCGACGGTTTGCAACATCAGCCGCAGCAGCCGTGCATCAATGGCGATTTTGGACTTGCTCGAAAGCCTCTCACGATTGATCCGCAGCGATTGCAGAATGAGGTCGATGTGGGGAAAATATTGTGTCGAGCTCACCCGAGTCTCCGTTTCAGTCTGCTGCGTGTTCATCTTGCCGCGCGGATGCATAACTAACTTACGCGCTAACGGCAACTGATGTTACCGCGCAAATCGTTATAAACCAATTAGAAATCTGAGCAGCGGCCCTTATTTTCCCAATCCCCATAGCGGGTTGGCTCGGGGCCCGCCGGGCCGCCGATTTCACGCGGCAGCTTCGCTGGCTCAGCTGGCGGGACCGGGATTGCCGGCTGATCGGTCGTCGGTTCGGTCATGCTTCGTACTTCCTAATAAGGGGGAGTATTTGTTCTTCGATCATCGCAGTCTGCAGTGGCCCGTTGATATGCCAACGCACATAGCCGTCACCATCGACCAGAAAGGTTTCCGGCACGTTGGCCACCCCCCAGTCATAGGCGATCCGGCCTGGCTCATCGATCGCGTTACGGGCATATGGGTTGCCTTCGCGTTCGAGAAACGCGAGCGCTGCCGGCACCTTGTCTTTGTAGGCGATCCCCCAGACGGTCACCTTCGCCGCTTTGAGTTGCAGAAGGACCGGCTGCTCAACGATGCACGGCTGCGACCATGATGCCCAGAAATGCACCAGCAACGGCTTGCCGCCGTTAAAAATATCGGTGGCCTGAATCCCTTCACCGCCCAGGCCGGGCAGGCGAAAGCCGGGAATGCGACGGCCACTGAGAATACTGGGCGTGCCGCGCATATTTGAACCCGCAAACATCGCCCGCCACGCGTACCAGCCGCCAAAGCCCGCACCGCCAAGCAGCGCAATCGGCACTGAAAACAGCATGGCTCGACGCAAATTCATCCTATGTGCCCCCGTGGCAATATCGTGGGGCGGTTGGCCCTCACGAGAACGTGATCTCTACAGCGTATTCGGCTGGAGTGAAAACGCTATTGCTACGGTTTAGCAGGAACCGGCGTGGCGGGCCTGAAATCCATCGCAGGCTTGGCTGGGGGGGGCGCAGCCGGCGCCCATTGTCCAGCTTTTTTCAGCGCGTCGGACACCTCGGGTGGCATATAGGTCTCGTCATGTTTGGCGAGCACCTCGCTCGCCGCGATGTCACCGTCCGGCCGCAGCATGCCCAGCACCACCACCCCCTGGCCCTCGCGGAACAGATCCGGCAGCACCCCTGCATAATAGACAGTCGCCGCAGCCTTTCCATCGGTCACCCGGAATTGCATCACCGGCTTGCCATCCTGGCGGATCTGGCTGACGCTGCCCGGCTCGACCAACCCACCAATACGAAAACTGCGCCCGGCGCGCGGCGGCTTGCTGGCCAAGTCGGACGGGGCGACGAAAAATACCACATTGTCGCTTAGCGCGGTCAGGGTCAGCCCGACGCCTGCGCCTAGCCCGAACAAACACGAAATCAATACCACAAGGCGACGATGCTTGCGAGTCATTTGCGCGGATCGAGCGCTACAAGCCGCGCCCGTGCCGTTCGCAGCCGCCGCCAGGTGCTGAACACCAGGCCGCCGATCACCAGCGCGGTCAGCCCGTAGGCCGCAACGATATAGGGCAGATGGGTCACCCGGCCTCCCGCGTGCGGGTCAGCAACAGCCCGCGGATGCGCCACTCCATCACCGCCGCCCGCAACCGCGCCATCACCAGGGCGGCAAATCCCAGCGAGAACCCGGCCGCGCTGAGCAGCAGCGGCCACAAAATTCCCGGATCCATGCTGGCACTTCCGCTCAATGTGATGCTGGCCGGCTGATGCAGCGTGTTCCACCAATCGACGGAAAACTTAATGATCGGCAAATTCACCACCCCCACCAGCGCCAGGATCGCCCCTGCGCGTTGCCCCCGTTCCGGATCGTCAAACGCCCGCACCAATGCGATATGCCCAAGATACAAAAAGAACAGCACTAGCACTGACGTCAGCCGCGCATCCCACACCCACCAGGCGCCCCACATCGGCTTGCCCCAGATGCTGCCGGTGACCAACGCAAGCGCGGTGATCGCCGCGCCGACCGGGCTGATCTCGGCGGCGGCCAAATCAGCCAGCTTATGGCGCCATACCAATGACAGTATCGAACAGATCGCCAGCCCGAAATAACCTGAACTCGCCAGCCACGCCGCAGGCACATGGATATAAATGATCCGCATCGCATCATGCTGGAACCGGTCCCCCGGCGCGATGAACAGCCCCCAGCCCAGCCCGATCCCCACCAGCACCAGAGCAATCCCGGTCAGATAAGGCTGCACAACCGACGCCAGCCGCAGGAACCGGCCAGGATTGGCAAACCGATGCAGGATATGGCCGGGGCGAGGGGCGATGGCGGGGGGAAACTTCACAAGCCCGCTATAGCGAAATCGGAGCCAGGTTTGAAGCCACCGCCGGCACGCGGTAAACACACTCAGGGAGGCCCGCAAAATGGCATATTGGTTGGTAAAGTCCGAACCCGACGCATTCAGTTGGGCCCAGCAGGTCGCGAACCGGATCGAACCCTGGACCGGGGTGCGCAACCACATGGCCAAAAACTACCTCAAGGCCATGGCAAAAGGCGACCGCGCCTTCTTCTACCACTCCAACATCGGCAAGGAGATCGTCGGCATTGTCGAAATCGCCCGTGCCCACTACCCAGACCCGACCATCGAGCCGGATGAGAAAGGCGACTGGGTCTGCGTCGACATGAAGGCCCTCCGCCCCTTCAAAACCCCAGTTACCCTCGCCACCCTGGAAGCCGATGCAGATTTCGCCGATCTCCCCCTGATCCGTATGTCGCGCCTGTCGGTGATGCCGATTTCGGAACCCCACTGGAAGGCAATCTGCAAACTCGGCGGCACAAGCCCGTGAAGCTGCGGGCGCTGTGCGAGGTCACCGAAATCGAAGACGGCGGCACGTTGGCCTTCCCACCGGCCGAGGGCGGTTTCCTCGGCCTGTTCGCACTGCGCCAGGGTGACCAAGTTCAGGTTTTCATCAATTCCTGCCCCCATATCGGCTTGGCGCTTGATTGGATGCCCAACCGCTTCCTGTCCACCGATGGCCGCCAGATTGTCTGCGCCATGCACGGCGCCCGCTTCCGCCTGTCGGACGGGATGTGCGTTGAAGGCCCCTGCCTTGGCGACATGCTGGAAACCGTTATGATCCACATTAAGGACGGCACGCTTTACGTGCCCGAAAACGCCGGCCTCTAAGTTCCAGGGAAACTCCCAATGTCCGACACGCTCATTCCGGTCCAACCAGAAATCGCTGCCGCCGCCCGCATCAATGCAGCGCAATTTGCCGCCATGACCGCGCGTGTCG
The DNA here is from genome assembly GCA_014377905.1 of Acetobacteraceae bacterium. Taxonomy (GTDB): domain Bacteria; phylum Pseudomonadota; class Alphaproteobacteria; order Acetobacterales; family Acetobacteraceae; genus CAITOL01. The sequence continues at coordinate 4,552 of JACMOQ010000296.1, forward strand.
CCGCCGACCCGGCCGGATTTTGGGCCGAGCAAGCCGCCCGCATCGCTTGGATGCGCCTGCCGACCAAAACCGTCGAAGGTGATTTCCACGGCGATGTCCGCGTGACATGGTATGAAGATGGCACACTTAACGCCTCGGTCAGTTGCCTCGACCGTCATCTCGCCACCCGCGGCGATCAGGTTGCCATCATCTGGGAAGGCGACAGCCCCGATGTCTCCGAAAAAGTCACTTACCGCGATCTGCATGACAGGGTGTGCCGCTTCGCCAATGCGCTCAAGTCGCTCGGCGCAAAGAAGGGCGACCGCATTTGCATCTACCTGCCGATGGTGGTCGAAGCAGCCGTCGCCATGCTCGCCTGCGCCCGCATCGGCGCCGTCCACACCATCGTTTTCGGCGGCTTTTCTCCCGACAGCCTCGCCAACCGCATCCAGGATGCCACCGCCAAAATCCTGATCACCGCCGACGAAGGCCGCCGCGGTGGCCGCCGCGTCGCGCTCAAAACCAACGCCGACGAAGCCCTGCGCCAGTGCCCGAGCATCGAGGCCGTTGTCGTCGTCAAAGTTACCGGCGGCGCCGTCCCGATGCAGGCCGGCCGCGACCACGATTACGCCACGCTGTGCGCCGCCGCCTCACCGATTTGCGTCCCCACCGAAATGCACGCCGAGGACCCGCTCTTTATCCTCTATACCTCCGGCAGCACCGGCAAACCCAAAGGTGCGCTGCACACCACTGGCGGTTACATGGTCTGGGCGAGCTACACCCACGCCAACGTCTTCGATTACCGCGACGGCGAGGTTTATTGGTGCACCGCCGATGTCGGCTGGGTCACCGGCCACACCTATATCGTCTATGGCCCGCTCGCCAACGGCGCCACCACCTTGATGTTCGAAGGCGTCCCGACCTGGCCCGACAGCAGCCGCTTCTGGCGCGTCGTCGATAAGCACCAGGTCAACATCTTCTACACTGCCCCCACCGCCATTCGCAGCCTGATGCGCGAAGGCACCGGCCCGGTCGAGGCGACCAGCCGCAAATCGCTGCGCATCCTCGGCAGCGTGGGGGAGCCGATTAACCCCGAAGCCTGGCTGTGGTACTACAAGAACGTCGGCGACAGCCGCTGCCCGATCGTTGATACCTGGTGGCAGACCGAAACCGGCGGCATCCTGATTTCCCCCTTGCCCGGTGCCACCGCCCTGAAACCCGGTTCGGCCACGCTGCCCTTACCCGGCGTGCAACCGATCCTGCTCGATGCCGAAGGGCGTATTCTCGAAGGCGCCGCCGACGGCCTGCTGTGCCTGGCGGCTTCCTGGCCCGGCATGATGCGGACCATTTTCGGCGACCATGTCCGCTTCGTGCAAACCTATTTCTCCACCTTCAAAGGCTATTATTTCACCGGCGATGGCGCCAAGCGGGATGCGGATGGCTATTACTGGATCACCGGCCGCGTCGATGATGTCATCAACGTTTCCGGCCACCGCATGGGCACCGCGGAAGTCGAAAGCGCATTGGTCGCCCACAAACTCGTTGCCGAAGCCGCCGTCGTTGGCTTCCCCCACGACATCAAGGGCCAGGGCATCTACGCGTACGTGACCTTGAACGCCGGTATCGAGCCAACCGAGGCACTCCGCAAGGAACTCGTCGCCTGGGTCCGCAAGGAAATTGGCCCGATCGCGGCCCCCGATGTCATCCAATGGGCGCCCGGCCTGCCGAAAACCCGATCCGGCAAAATCATGCGCCGCATCCTGCGCAAAATTGCCGCTAATGAGATCGATGGGCTGGGCGATACCTCAACCCTCGCCGATCCGGGGGTGGTGACGGATTTGGTGGATAACCGGGCAGGGTAAGGAAGTCCCGTTCCCGCGCCTTCGGGAAAGTGCCGGGGTAAGGGTGGCAGTCATATTTGTTACGATATCGTAACAAAAAGGACGCAATTCTCCCCGTCCGCTTAAATGATCGTCGCGAATTCGACACAATCCATCGGCGCCTCCGCCACTGTCACGCCAACCACCCCAGCCCAAACCGGGGCCACCAGCACTTCAAACAACGCCACGGCCTCAATCACTGCCACCACCTCAATCACAGCCACAACCGGCGGCACCGGCACCACAACCCTAAGCATCCGACAGACCGGTCGCAAAAACCGCCCAACCCC
>JACMOQ010000297.1 GCA_014377905.1 Acetobacteraceae bacterium
AGCGCAGCCTCGCGCTTTTGGCCGACCTTGCCCGTGCGCTGCCCGGTCAGGTTGTTGTCGAATTGCGCGGTCGGCCATCCCGCGCGGCGATCCCCGATTTTGACCGGATCGTCGCCGCAGCGCCAGGCCTGTCGTTCCACGGTCCCTACGATCGCAAGACCGACCTTGCGACGCTCTACGGCGCGGTTCATTTCACCTGGGCGGTGGATTTTTACGAGGATGGTGCAAACTCACAATGGTTGCTGCCGAACCGTCTCTATGAAGGGGGCTTTTATGGTGCGGTGCCGATTGCTGTTGCATCGGTTGAAACCGGATATTTTCTTGCCCGTGCACAGGCGGGTGTACTGCTCGACGGTGATACTGCTGGCGCCCTAGTGAACTATTTTTCCACGCTCACCAGGTCGATCTACGCCCACGAGGCGGCGCGCCTGGCCGCGATACCGCGGGCAAGCTGGGTCGATGACGGCCAGGATGGAACGCGCCTCGCCGAATTGTTACAATCCAGCGAAGGGACTAGAGCAGCATCCGATCGGCTTGCCCTCTCGATCGGATAGCAGGTCGCAGTGCACTTGACTGCCGAGCGATGTGATTAATTTCGGATCCGAAATGCCCGTAGCACAGCAAGCGTTTAACGCTCGCCGGCCAAGCCTCCCTTGCGTGGTGAACGATACGGATAGGTGCATCGGATTTCGTTGCAACTCGTAAGTCAACCCAGCCGAACTCCAATCCATCCGTAAGCGGAGTTTTAAATGCTGCGACAGAACCATGCGGGTTGTCGTCGAAAGGCACAATTTCAATTCAGTTGCAAATTATCAAATTAATTACACGACATATTTTCACTAAATGAAAAAAATAAACGTTACAGTTAAACTATTTCTTTCAATAATTGTTGTTTTTTATCCGTCGATTTCGATCTCACGACGTTTATCAACTGATCCACAACAATAGACGTGGCAGTTCGCGATAAATCAAAGGAGGCCGCCAGTGTCGGTTTCATTCCCCGCTCAACCAGTGTCACCGCCGCTTTACCCACCACACGCCGGCCAGATGCCCTGGTCGCCACCCTTGGGGCAGTATGCACCGGATGCACCGGTTGGCCGTTGGTTAAAGCGGGCCTTCGACATCGTCGGCGCATTGGCAATTTTGTTGCTCATTCTGCCGTTGTTGCCGCTCCTTGCGGTGGCGGTATGGCTTGACGGCGGACCGGCATTTTACCGCCATACCCGCGTCGGCTTTAGGGGACGGACTTTCGGCTGCCTGAAGTATCGCACCATGGTCCCCGCGGCTGACCAGAAGCTCGCCCAGCACCTCGCCGACCATCCCGAGGCGGCAGCCGAATGGGCAAGCCGACGCAAGCTCACCCACGATCCACGGATTACCCGGATCGGCGCAACGCTGCGCGCCACCAGCCTGGACGAGCTGCCACAGCTGTTCAACGTTCTGACCGGCGAAATGAGCTTGGTCGGCCCCCGTCCGGTGGTCAGGGAAGAACTCGACCAGCATTACGGCGCTGACGCTGCTGCCTACATTACAGCCCGCCCGGGTATTACTGGTCTTTGGCAGGTCAGCGGCCGTAGTGACACCAGCTATATCGAGCGCGTTGGGCTGGATACCGCCTATGCGAAAGGTTGGTCATTTTTGCTTGACCTTAAAATCCTGCTGCGCACGGTCCCGGCCGTGCCCAGTCGCCGCGGCGCGGCTTGAGGGAGCGGGTTATCGTGACCTCCAACAGGCAGTCCCCCGTGGGCGAACGCAATGGTGCGGCCGATGGCAAGCGTCTGCCAACGGCGACCGACCACGCGGTAGGGGTGCAAATACGCGCCCTCCGGCGGGCGGCGGGCATGACATTGAAGGATCTGGGCGAGGCCGTGGGCGTAAGTTGCGTGCAATTCCAACGTTACGAAACCGGGGCCTCACGCGTAACCGCCAGCCGGCTGTTTGCGATCAGCGACGCGCTCGGCGTCCTCGTTGACAGCCTTAACACCAGTCCGGGCCCGTTGCAGCCGCACGCGGTCACCCGGGCGCGGCAACACGAAAACGCCGAACTGGCGCGGATTTTCGATACAATTTCGGACCATGGTCACCGCCAGGCAATTATCGCCCTGGCCCATGCGATGGCGGCGCACGCAGGCCCCCCCGCGCCGATAACCGAGCCTGCCCATCCAACACTCCCAGGCCTTAACAACAATCCGGAGATGCCGAAATGACCCCGTTTGTGAGCGTCATCGTGGCCAATTTCAATGGCGAGCGCCACCTCGCCGCGGCGTTGCGGTCCATTCTCGCCCAGTCGCTCACGACATTAGAAGTATTGCTTGTTGATGATGCCTCGACCGATACCAGCGTAACCATCGCAAACGCCATCGCGGCCGAGGATCGGCGTTTGAGGGTTGTCCGCCTCACCACCAATGCCGGTCCTGCGGCGGCGCGCAACGTTGCGTTGTCGCTGGCACGGGGGCAATGGATCGCGGTCGTCGATAGCGATGATATTATTCATCCCGACCGTCTCGCCCGGCTCGTATCGGCCGGCGAAACCGCAGGCGCAGACATCGTCGCCGATGACATGTTGGTCTTCCATGATGATTGCCGTCTACCCCCGCGCCGCTTTTTGGCGGGCACTTTGGCCGCGGCGCCGTCCTGGATTACCGCCACCCAATATATATGCGCCAATCGGCTTTTCAGCCGGGCCGCCCCGCTCGGCTATCTCAAACCATTAATCCGGACCAGCTTTCTTACCGATATGCGGGTGCGCTACACCGAAAATATGCAGATTGCGGAGGATTTCGATCTGATCCTGCGCCTCCTGGTGCGCGGTGCCCGTTTCTGGCTGGTTCCCGAGTTGCTCTATTTCTATCGCCGACACGATGCCTCGATCTCTCACCGTTTGTCGCCCGCTACGTTAAGCGGCATGGAGGTCGCCGACGCTCGTTTTAGGCTGTGGGCAGGAACCTCGGCACTGGCGCCATTGCTGCCAGCGCTCAATGCCCGCCTGGCTAGCATCCATGCCGCCGCCGCCGCAGAAACGGCAATTGTCCGCCTCAAAGCGGCACAGCCATTGGCAGCCCTTGCGGCTCTTGCCGTCTGTCCTGATGCTGTGCCGATCGTTGCCCGGCTTGCCTCTCCGTCACGCCTGCTGGCGCGGCTCCGCAGGCGGCGGGGCCCGGCCACGCCTGCACCCGCAAACCCCTCCCGCCCCCGCATCTGTGTGTTATCGCGGCAACGTCTGACGGCCGGCGCCAACGGCAGCACAGCCTACCTTCTCAGCCTGTGTCGGGCGCTCGCCGACGCGGGCTACGCGCTTGACCTGATCTGCCCGTCCCCCTCGGTGCTCGGCCGGGTCCCCATTCTGCGCGTTGCCGGGGACGGCGTGGTGTTCGACCGGGTGGCGATTCGCGGCACGTTTCGGCTCGGTAAGTTTTTCATCACCCGCGATCCCCGGGTGTTTCTCCGCGCCGCGATCGGCGTTTTGGACCGCGTCGCTACTCGCTTTGGTATCCGAACCCTCGCAGCCTTTGCCAAGCCGGCGCCCTATGCGGTTGGCCTTGAGTGGAGCGTTGCCGATTGCTTGTTTGTTGCGGCCGAAGCACGTGGCAAGGCGGATATTATCTTGGCCGATTACGGCTTCCTGACGCCTGGCATTCCCTACGCGCTCAGCCCAGGGGCCGCGACTGCGGTTGTGATGCATGACCTGTTTTCCGCCCGACCAGCCGCCTTTGCCACCATCGGCGCGGAGGACAGCGTCGCGACATTGAGCGAGGCGGGTGAAGCGGACCTGCTGGGGCGCGCCGGGCTGGTCATTGCTATTCAGCAAGATGAAGCTGCCGTGGTTGAGCGGCTGCTGCCATCGCATCGATCTGTCGTGGTCGCACCGATGGCGCTCGAACCAGTGGCCGCACCGCAACCCGGCGAGGGCGATGGCATATTATTCGTCGGCAGCGGCACCGCGCCGAATGTTGATGCGATGCGGTGGTTCCTTGCCGAGATTTGGCCGCTGATTCAACACGCCCAGCCGCAGCTCCGTCTCAATGTGGCGGGCGCCGTTTGTAGCGCATTGACTGGTCGGACCTATCCAGGGGTGACATTGCTCGGGCGGGTCGCGGATCTGGATGGGCATTATCGGCGCGCGGATGTGGTGATCTCGCCGTTACGCGCCGGGTCTGGACTGAAAATCAAGCTTATCGAGGCCCTGGCACATGGCAAGGCGGTGGTTGCGACCAGTGTCACCGCCCAAGGCGTGGCGGATCGTCTGCAAGGGGCGGTGGTCATTGCAGATAGCGCCGGCGACTTCGCGGGTGCCATCCTGGCGCTACTGGCCGATCCGACTGCCCGCGGAACCCTCGCCGCCGCAGCACTTAGCGCCGCGAGCCGTCATTTTTCGGCCGAGACCGCCTATCGCGGAGTTATCGACCATTTTCGTACCCAGCTTGAACACACCAGGCCGCAGATAAATCTGCGTGTCGCGGCATGAACATGATCGCTCCCTTGCCGGCGCTGGCGACAACCCCCGACACGACGCCGTTCGTTTCGATAGTGATACCCGCGTTGAACGAGGCACGCTACATCGCGGCGTGCATCACATCCTTGATCGGACAATGGCCGGAAGGGGCCTACGAAATTCTAGTCCTCGATGGTGGCAGCGTTGATGCGACGATTGGCATCGTCGCGGAGCTCAGCGCCAGCAACTCCGCCATCGTGCTCCAGTCCAATCCCGGTCGCATTCAATCATCGGCGATGAACCTTGCCGCGCGCATCGCCGCGCCCCAAGCAACCATCCTCATTCGCGCCGACGCACATGCGCTCTATCCGGTTGATTTTGTCCAGCGTTGCGTGCGGGCGCTGCTGGATAACGGCGCAACCTCGGTTGTGGTTCCGATGCACACCAGTGCTCGTCCGAAAGGGCTTTGGCAGCAAGCGATCGCCGCTGCCCAATCGAGCAGATTGGGCAATGGTGGCGCGGCCCATCGGGTTGGTGCCCGATCGGGTTTTGTTGGGCATGGTCATCACGCGGCCTTCGACCGCGCATTTTTCTGCGGCATCCACGGCTACGATGAAACTTTCACCCATAATGAAGACGCCGAACTCGACGTGCGCGCCATCGCCGCTGGCGGCAAGATATGGATGTGTGCCGAAGCGCCGGTTGTCTACTACCCACGTGACCGGCTTGACGATCTGGCCCGGCAATATTTCCGCCATGGCGCAGGCCGGGCGCGGACCTTGCGCAAGCATCATTTATCTCCCCGTCCACGCCAGATGATCCCGGTCCTGGCGCTGTTCGGCTGCACGGCAGGTGTCGCGATCGCGCCGTTCGCGCCCGCGATGGCATCGGCCGTGCTGCTCTATCCGACGACCTGCCTGGCTTGGGCGTTAGTCGAAGCCCTGCGGCGCCGTGATCCGCGCATGATCGCCGCGGGTGCTGCCCTAATGACCATGCATCTCGCCTGGGCAAGCGGCCTGGTCATCGGATTTGCAAGAAAGTCTTCCCGCCAATGAAGCGGATGCGTTTGTGCTGCGTTGACTGATCAATCGGCTGCTTTTGGCAATCACCCCGGCCGGCGCGCCTGTCCGGCAGACAGAGGAACACCACCCCGATGCTCAACTTTTTGAACGTCAATCCGCCCTATTCCGGACCGCCGCCGCCCCCGGCGAACCAGACCATGCCGTTCCAGTGGATGCTGGTAACTGTCGGCTTTCTGCGCCGGCGGGCATGGACTGCGGTTGGCTGCGGTGCCCTCGGGTTGGGCTTGGGCGTCCTTTATCTAGGGACGGCGACAACACAATATACCGCCGTCGCCACCATGACCATTGATGCAAGGCGTGCCCACCCAACCGGTGACGCCCAGGCGTCCGGCGACTGGCAGTCCGAAAGTGCCTACATCGAAAGCCAGGTCGAACTGATGCGATCCCCGGCGACCCTGCGGGGGGTGGTCCAAGCGCTTAATTTGGATCGCAACCCGACCTTTGCACCGACCGAGGTGGGCGCGATCGGGCAGATCATGGACGCAATCCGCCAACATTTGCCGGAAGGTTACGTCACACTTGAACTCAATCCGGCGGCAAAGGCCCATGCACTTGCCGGTGCATCGCTCGGCCGGGTTATCGAAGTTTGGCGGATTGGCGCGACGTCGGTCGTCGAAGTGCGTGCCCGCACCCCGGACCGGGCCTTGTCGGCGCAAATCGCCAACGCGGTCACCGAAGCCTACATGGCCCAGCAACTCGTCGCGATTTCTGAAACCACGCGCCGGGCGGGGGAGTGGTTGAAGGAGCGCATCGGTGATCTGCGTGGCCAGGCGGTCAATGCCGATCGGTCCGTTCAGGAATACAAAGCCCGCAACAGCATCGTTGATGTCGGCACCGGCGCCGGTGCGGGTCAGATGGATGAACAACAGCTTGGCGAACTGAACGTGCAGGTCGCCAATGCGCGATCGCGGCTGGCCGAAACCCAGGCGCGGCTGCAACGGGCGAGCGCCAACACCATTAATGGCATTACCCAGGGCGTGATCACCGATACCGCGCCAAACAGCGTGATGACGCGGCTGCGTCAGCAATATGTTGATGCCGTGCGTCGCAACGCAGAACTCACCGCACGCCAGGGCCCTAATCACGCCGCGGTTATTCTGCAACGCGCGGAAGTAGCCGAACTGCAACGGGGCATCCAAACCGAGCTCGCCCGGATGACCGAAACCTATCGCGGCGATTTTGAGGTCGCCCAGGCGAATCTCAACGAGATCCAGGCGCGGCTTAACGAACAGGTCAAGGCGACGGCGCAAACCAATATCGAGCGCAGCGAACTGCGCTCCCTGCAAAGCTCGGCCCAGGCTTATCGTAACATTTACGAGACGTTCCTGCAACGCTTTACCCAGGCCATGCAGAACCAGTCCTATCCGATCTCGGACGCCCGAGTGGCGGCGGTGGCCATGGCGCCGCTGGAACGCAGCCAGCCGCGCGCGGCGATTGTCCTTTCCGTAGCACTCGCCTTGGGGGTTGCATTCGGCATACTGATCGCGGTTATACGGGACGCGCTCGACGGCACGGTACGGACCGTTGCTCAGTTCAGGATCGCCAGCGGCATGGACTGTTTGGGCCTTATTCCGCACACCAAGACGTTGATGTTCGCGCTGACGCGGCGTTGGCGCAGCAAAAGCCGGGAGACAGCTTTGCGTGGCGGCATGCTGGTGCCCGCACCCTTCCGCCAGGCAATGCTGCACCCCGCCGCACAGATCACCGAGGCCGTTCACGCCATCCGCGTGGTCGCGACCCGGCACGCTGCACGCGGCCGTGACATACGGGTGATCGGGTTCGTGTCGGCCACGGGCGATGAAGGCAGCAGCAGCCTCGCTGCCAACTATGCCTTTGCCATGGCGGCCGAGGGCCTGCGCACGGTTCTGCTTGACTGGAATACCGCCAACCCATGGCTCACGGAAATATTGGCGCCGGTCGCCCAGGTTGGGGTTCAGGAACTGGCCAACCGGACCTCGGTTTTGTTCGACGCGGCTTTGACCGACGAGGAAACCGGGCTCCGTTTTATCGGACAGTCGCCAACCACGAGCCTGGGCGCCCCAAGTCATTCAAACACAAGCTCGCTACTTTCGGACCTCCGTGCGCGCTACGATGTGGTCGTGGTCAACCTGCCGCCGCTTGAGGCTGGCAACATGGCACTTCGCATGAGTGACATTGTCGATGGTTATGTTCTGGTCACACGCTGGGGCAAGACCACCCGTCTGCTGTTGTCGGAGGCACTGTCACGCACGTCAGCGATGGATACGTTCTTTCTGGGTGCGGTGCTGAACCATTGTGATGTTGCCAGCATGCGCCTGTATCCGGCCGATCCAGCGCAGGCCCCTCTGCCTCGCCAGATCGCCGTTCCCACGGCGGCGGTCTGAACGTCCAAACGGCTTTCTTGGTCAATCGGATTAAAATGATCGTGAAAACAGAAGCCTAGAGCGTATTTGCTGATGCAAACGATA
>JACMOQ010000298.1 GCA_014377905.1 Acetobacteraceae bacterium
ATGTGGTGCTGACCCCAGCGAATTTTGGCTATATCGCCGATATTCCGGGCTGGAAGTTTGATCCGGTCGCCGCGCGCGCCCTGGTGAAACAGGCCGGCGCTGAAGGGGCAACGGTCGAATTGCTGACCTCACCGGCGTACGACCGAAGGCTGAATGAGGCGATCCAGCAGATGCTGGGGGAAATCGGCCTCAAGGTCACTATCACCATGACCGACCAGCCAAGCTTCCTGCGCCGCCGCCAAGGCACGCCGGAAGAAGCCGGCGCGCTCAGCCAGGGCCGTTGGTCCTGCGCCTGCCAGGACGCCGATGGGGTGATTTTCCCGCTGTTCCGGTCGGGCAGCATCTGGTCGAAATTCAACAACCCGGCGTTTGACGCCGAGGTGGATGCGGCGCGCACCATTCTCGACGCAACCCAGCGTCTGGTGCATTACCGCCGCGCTTTTGAAATCCTACGGGAGGAAGTGCCGGGGGTCGGGTTGTTCCAGGACAATGCGATTTATCTGGCGCGCAAGGAATTGAAGTGGACGCCGACGGCGAATGAGGCGTTTTTTGTGACTGAGATGACTTGGCAGAAGTGAAGAAAGGTCTTGTTTGCCTTGGACCCACGCGTTGATGGCAGTTGTGTCGCAAGCCGTTGATCGGCGCAGCCCAATCCCGTCATTGCAAGCCCTTGGGAAGCAATCCATCTCTTCGCACGGAGATGGATTGCCTCGCTTGGGCTCGCAATGACGGATTTTTGCAGCGACCACCCTCCCCATGCCTGAACTGAAATCCCGCCTGCTCCAAGCCCTGATCGCAATCTTCGGCGTGCTGACAATCGTGTTCTTCATCATGCGCCTGTCCGGTGACCCGACCTTGCTGCTGGTGCCGGACGGCGCGACTGCGGAACAGATCGCCGCTTTGCGCCATGCGCTGGGCTTCGACCGGCCGCTGCTGGTGCAATATGGTGCCTATCTGTTGGATCTGGCCCGGCTCGATCTCGGGGAGTCGCTGGTGCAGCACGCCCCGGTCGCTGGCATTGTTGCGGAACGCATTCCCTACACCATGGCGCTGGCCGGCGGTGCGCTGCTGGTGGCGTTGGGGGTTGGCCTGCCCGCGGGTCTCGCAATGGCGGTGTGGCGTGGCACCTGGCTCGAACGCGCACTGGCGGGGTTTGTGCTGGCTGGCCAAAGCCTGCCGACCTTCTGGTCCGGGTTGCTGATGATCCTGTTTTTCGGAGTTTATCTCGGCTGGCTGCCAACATCGGGCTCGGACGATCTGGCGTCACTGGTGATGCCGTCGGTCGCGCTGGGCGCGATCACCATGTCGAGTTTCGCCCGCATGACGCGGATTGCGGTGCTCGATGAATTATCGCGCGACTACGTTGCCGCCGGGCGGGCGCGCGGCCTATCCTATGGCGCGGTGATCCTGCGCCACGTGCTGCGCAATGCCGCCATCCCGGTGGTAACGATTGCGGCGCTCGAGGTCGGCAATCTGCTCGCCGGGGCGGTGATTGTGGAAACCGTTTTCGCCTGGCCGGGTATTGGCCAATTGGCGATCCAGTCGATTGCGTCACGGGATTTTCTGGTGGTTCAAACCATCGTATTGTTTGTTTCAATGGTTTACATCTCGATGAACCTGCTGGCCGATCTCGCATACGGGGTCATCGATCCGCGCATTCGGCGGGATCGCTGATGCGACGGATATCATGGGGCACGGCGCTGATTTTCGCGGGATTGCTGGCCTTCATGGTGGCAGCGGTCGGCGCTGATGTGTTCGCCAGCAACGATCCGCTGCGGCAGTCCCTTTTGTTGCGGCTGCGCCCGCCGGGCACGGCGACGGCGACGGCGTATTTTCCGCTGGGTACCGATGATCTGGGCCGCGATTTGCTGGCGCGGATTTTATATGGCGCGCGGGCCTCGCTGATGGTGGCCGCTTTGTCGGTGTCGGTGTCATTGCTCGTGGGGGTAACGCTCGGGCTGATGGCGGGCTGGTTCGGCGGCTGGGTATCGATCATTGCGATGCGCGCGGTTGATACGATGCTGAGCATTCCGGCGATCTTGCTCGCGGTGCTGACAGTGGCCGTCCTGGGGCCAGGATTTTTCAATCTGGTGCTGGTGCTCGGGCTGACACGCTGGCCGCGCTATACTCGCGTGGCCTATGCGCAGACCTTGCAGGTGGCGGCCTTACCCTATGTGCGCGCCGCCGAAATGGCTGGATGCGGACCGGGCCGCATCCTGTTGCGCCACGTGCTGCCCAACATCGCCGGGCCGTTGATGGTGGTGGCCACCAGCGAATTCGGCCTGATGATTTTGTTCGAGGCGAGCCTGTCGTTTCTTGGCCTCGGCATTCAGCCACCCTATCCGTCATGGGGCTCGATCATGAGCGTGGGACGGCAATATGTTGTTCGCGCCTGGTGGTTGACCGCGTTTCCGGGCGCGTGCCTGTTCGGGGTGGTGCTGTGTGTGAACCTGTTCGGCGACTGGCTGCGTGACCGGGTTGACCCGAGGTCGCAAGGCCGATGACAGCACTTTCAGTGCGCGACCTGTCGCTTGCCGCCTTGGCGGTCCGTGACTTGTCGCTCGCGATCGGCCGCACGAATATTGTCGATGCCATCAGCTTCGATGTCGCGCCCGGCGAGGTTTTGGCTCTGGTCGGCGAAAGCGGCTGCGGCAAGTCAGTCACCGCCCAGGCGATCATGCGGCTTTTGCCAGCGGCAATCCGTCAGACCGGGGGGGAGATAACCCTTGGCGCGACGTCGCTGTCAAACCTCTCCGCGCGCGCGATGCGCGACCTGCGCGGTCGGCAAATCGCGATGATTTTCCAGGAGCCGCAATCGGCGCTCGATCCGCTCGCAACCGTCGGCAACCAGATTGCCGAGGCATTGCGCCAACCGTTGGCCAGGGTGCGCGCCGAGGTGCGCCAGATGCTGGTCGAGGTCGGGATATCGGACCCCGATCGCCGTATTGATCAACACCCGTTCGAACTATCCGGCGGGATGTGCCAGCGGGTGATGATCGCCATTGCGCTGATCGCGCGCCCGGCAGTGCTGATCGCTGATGAGCCGACGACCGCACTTGATGTCACCATCCAGGCGCAAATCCTGGCGCTGCTGCGCCGTCTCGCGGCGGAACGCCAGACGGCGGTGGTGTTGATCACCCATGACATGGGGGTGGTGGCCGATATCGCCGATCGGGTCGCGGTGATGTATGCCGGGCGGGTGGCAGAAACCGGGCCGACGGCTGCGGTGTTTGCCACACCCGCGCACCCCTATACCGCGTTGCTGCTGGCCTCGATCCCGCGCCTGTCCGACGTGCCGAAATCGGCGCTGGCGGTGATTGACGGGCAGGTGCCGCAGCCCGCCGATTATGGCACTGGCTGCCGGTTTGCCGGGCGGTGTCCGCGCGGGGATCGGCGCTGCGTGGCCGAAACCCCGGCGCTGGGCCCGGTGGCCGACGGCCGGCTGGTGGCTTGTTTCCATCCGGTTGGTGGCTGATGGAAACCATCCTCGAGATCACCGATCTTCGTGTGCATTTCCCCGGTCGGGGTGGCGCGCCGGTGCGCGCGGTGGACGGGGTGTCGTTGCATATTGCGCCGGGCGAAACCTTGGGGCTGGTCGGTGAGTCCGGCTGCGGCAAATCCACCATCGCCAATGCCGCTGTCGGGTTGCTGGCGCCGACCAGCGGGCGGATTGTGGTGGCCGGGACAGACATTGCAGGTGCCTCACCACGGGTTCTGCGCGAGGTTCGGGCCCAGGTGCAGATGGTATTCCAGGATCCGATCACCTCGCTAAACCCGCGCATGACCATCGGCACAGCGATCGGGGAATCACTGCTGGTGCGTGGCCGGGCCGCGGGTGCGGCGTTGCGCGCAAGGGTTGGAGAATTGCTCCAGGAGGTTGGCTTGCGCCCGGACCATGCCGACCGCTACCCGCATCAGTTCAGCGGCGGGCAACGTCAGCGCGTCGTAATCGCGCGGGCCCTGGCGTTACGACCCGCTTTGCTGGTGTGTGACGAGGCTGTTTCGGCGCTGGATGTCTCGGTGCGCGCGCAAATCCTCAATCTGCTGGTGGCATTGCAGGCGCGATATGGCATGGCGATGTTGTTTGTCAGCCACGACCTTGCCGTGGTGCGCCATGTCTGCGACCGGGTGGCGGTGATGTATCTTGGCCAGCTTGCCGAAATCGCCCCGCGCGATGCGCTGTTCGCGGCCCCGCGCCATCCCTATACACAGGCGCTGATCGCTGCCGTGCCAGACCCCGATCCGGCGGTGCAGCGTGCCAGGGTGTCGGTGCCGTTGGTCGGCGAAATCCCCAGCCCGGCCAATCCGCCGCCAGGCTGCCGGTTTCACACGCGCTGCCCAGTGGCGGTGTCGCGCTGCGCGGTCGATGTTCCGGCGTTGCGGTCGGTTGGTGCCGCGATGGTCGCCTGCCACCTGGCGTGATCGCTGGACGAAACCGCCCGCATCGGGGACAATCGCTGCAACTTCAGGATGCCCTATCATGACCGACGCCATTCTCGCCCCCAACCTGCCGCAATGGATGGTGGATCATGTCGCGCGCTATCAGCGCAGCGGCGGCACCGATGGCCACATGTATACCATTAAGTCACCGAACCTGCCGGAGATGGCGGTGCCGTCGCTGCTGCTGACCACGACCGGCCGCAAATCCGGCCAGAAATATCTGTTCCCGCTGTTCTACGGCGAAACCGGCGGCAGCTATTTCATCATTGCATCCAAGGGTGGCGCGCCGGAGCATCCGGGCTGGTATCGCAATATTCTCGGCAATTCCGCCGTCGAAATCCAGGTCGGCACCAAAAAGATGCACGCTGTCGCCCGCACCGCGACCGGCGCAGAACGGGCGGCGCTGTGGGAAAAAGCGGTGGTGATCTGGCCGCCTTTAGCTGATTATCAGAAAAAGGCGGTTGACCGGGAAATCCCCGTGGTGGTGCTCGATCCGCTTGCCTGATCGGTCGTCGGCACCGTCATAGAAACCGGGCTTGCCGCGGTCACGCGACAAGCCCCAACTACGTTCGTCAGGCGCTTACCTTGCGCACGCCCCAGAACACCGCAAAGCCGGAACGTGGGAAGCCGGTCAGGGTGTTGCGGAACGCGGTTGGCTGGAATTGCAGGCCGAGGGGCACGAACGCGGCCTCGTTCAGCGCGCGGCGCTGAATATCTTCGGCGATGCGTTTCTGCGCCGCCAGATCGGGCGCATCGAACCAGGTGTCGCGCAGTTTCTCGAGCTCCGGGTCGGTTGGGCGCCACCACGCGCCGGCGGCCGCACCATTAGCGCGCAGCGGCAGATGGGTCGCCGGCGTGTTGATCGACAGCCCGGTCCACGACGTGGTGTAACAGCTCCAGCCGCCCTTTTCGACCGGCTCGCGGCTGTTGCGCCGCTGGATCATGGTGCCCCAATCCATGCTGGCCAATTGCACGTTCAACCCGAGCGATTTCAGCACCGATTCCGCGACCAGCGAAGATTGCCGGATCGAGGCAATTTCGGTGGGCGACATCAGCACGATCAGCTCGCCCTTGTATCCGCTTTCGGCCACCATCTTGCGCGCGGCGGCCAGGTCGCGCGGTCCTGTCAGCACCTCCAGCCCGGCCTTGCTCGCATAGGGCGAGACCGGCGGGAACACCCCGACATTGATCCCGCCGAGGTCCTTCTGCTGGTCGCCCAACACCGCGTCCACAAAGTCCTGCTGGCTGATCGCCGCGATCACCGCGCGGCGCAATTTCACATTGTCGAAGGGTGGCTGATAATGGTTGAAAAACAACGACATCAAGTTGCCAAGCTGGTCGAACAGTTCAACCTTCACCCCGTTGGCCTTGCGCAACTGCGGCACCAGATCGATCAACGGGGCGTCCAGCCAGTCGATTTCACCACGCTGCAAGGCTGCCGCGGCGGTGGACGGATCGGGGATCGTTGTCCATTCGACGCGATCGAAGAACGTGGTTTTGCCGCCCGCCCACATGCTGATCGGCTCGGCGCGCGGAACATATTTGTCGTGGCGGGCATAGACCGCCCCGGCTCCGGCCTTCCATTCGTCGCGCACGAATTTGTATGGACCGCTGCCGACATACTCGCTGATTTGGGTAAAGGCATCGGTCTTGGCGATCCGCTCGGGCATGATTGCGATGCCGGCAAGCGCATAAGGCAGCAATGAAAATTTCTTCTTCAACCGGAAGCGCAGCCGGTTGTCGTCGAGCGCTGCCAACTCGTTGGTCGCGTTTATCAGGGTTTCCACCAGCGGCTGGCGGCGCGCGGCGCGTCCGATTGAGGCGACGGCGTCGATGGCGCGCACCTTTTCGCCGTCATGATGCACCAGCCCCTCACGCAGGGTTAGCGTCCAGGTCAGGCCGTCATCGGTGATGTCCTCGCGTCCGACCATCTGCGGATGCGGCAGGAATTTTTCGTCCAGGCCATAAAGCCAATCCCACACCATAAAGCCGTGCATCGCGGCAACCGTCGTGGTGGACCAGATGGGATCGGGGTTAGCCAGATCGGCATGCGGCACAAAGCGCAACACCCGTGCGTTGCTGGAACCTTGGGCCAATGCCGGTCTTGCCAATTGCGGCAGCGCCGACAGGGCGGTGCCGGCGGTGGCGGCGGAAAGAAGCTGGCGGCGCTTCATGTCACGTCTCCTAGGGGGGCTTGTGGGGATCACAATCTTGGCGACGCTGACCGTGATGGAGCAGGCTGGGGCTGTCAATCAAACTTGCCGGTTTTGCGCTGTTTGCAGACGATTGAGTCGCCGGACGTCGAGCACGCCGTCATCGGGCATGGTGAAATGCGGATGCGCGGCGGCCAACGCGATGGTGCGCGTGTGGTTGTACAACGTAAGCCATGGCGGATCTTGCTGCAGCAGGCGGTAGGTGTGGCGGTAGATGGCAGTCCGGCTGGCAGCGTCCGTCGTCGTGCGGGCGGTATCGATGAGGGCCTCGACGGCTTGATTGCGATAGCCTTGCCACCACGAACCGGCGAAGCGGGAATCGATTTTTTCGGTCAGGACCCGGAACGTGCTCATCGGGCTTGAATCGAAAACACACAAATCGCCAATGCGCTTTTCCCGGACGCGGTTGGCATAGGCGATGCGGTCGGAGTGGATGGTGACGGCGAAAGTGATGCCCAGCGGGGCGAATTGGCGGGCAAGGGCCGCGGTCAGCGCCTCGGCTTCGTCCGGCATGCGGGTCGGGCAATCAACGCTGAGCGCAAGGCCGCTGGCGTAACCAGCCTCCGCGAGCAGCCGGCGCGCTTGGGAAACGTCGTGGCGCGGGATCGGGGCTGCAGGGTCAAAGCCAACATGGTTGGGGCTGACAAACCCCGCCAGTGGGCGGCCGGCGCCGCCCAGAATGTCGGCCACCAGCGCGTCGCGGTCGATGGCAAGATTGAGGGCGCGGCGCACGCGGGCATCGGCGCATGGGCCGCTGGCAGCGTTCAGCAGGTAGATCATCACGGTTGGCGACAGATAAGTCAGGCGGAAAATGGAGGGGTCAAACGTCGCATTTTCAACATGGTTGGCGCAATCGGCGCGGCCGTCGCGCAGCGCTGCGGCGCGGGCGGCTGGGGTGGGATGGGCCTCCCACCGTATTGCCGCCAGGCCCGGCGGGCCGGCGAAGTGGTCTTGGTTGGCGACGGCTGTAATGCTGCGTCCAGGGTCCCAGCCGGTCAGGCGATAAGGGCCGGTGCCAACCATGCGGGCGGTCAGATCGTCGCCGGCCACGCCGATCGCGCGCGGCGAAACAATGTGCCCGTAGCTAAGGATGTCGGCAATGTCGGCAAGTGGCTGGGCAAGGGTGATACGCAGGGTTTGCGGGCCGAGGATATCGACCGCCATGCCGGTCAGGTATTGCGCGTAAACCCCAGGCGCGCCGAGCGTGCTGCCCTGGGCCGGATCGGCCATGCGCATAAGCGAAAAGCGGACTGCGTCGGCATCGACCGGATCGCCGTTGTGGAAGCGTATATGCGGGCGCAGCTGGAAGGTGAAAATCCGTGCGTCAGGGCTGGTGTGCCAGCTTTCGGCAAGGGCAGGGGCGTAGCCGCCCTGGCCATCGCGGCGGATCAACGCGTCAAACACAGCGCCGAA
>JACMOQ010000299.1 GCA_014377905.1 Acetobacteraceae bacterium
AAAACTGCCGCGCCTGACTGTAATGATCGGCAAAACTTGGCGACCGGTGGCGCTGCTTGTTGCCGGCCAGTGGCGTTGCAAAGCTGCGAAAGCCTTCCGTCGGGCTCTCGCGCGGGCCCGATGGATCGAGGAGGCTGGGGGTGTAGGTGACACGCTGCGGATGCACCAGCGTCTGCATATGGCCATCGCGCTGCATGTTGGCGAAAGGGCATTTCGGCGCGTTGATCGGGATCTGGTTGAAATTGGTCGAACCAAGGCGGCTCAACTGAGTGTCGAGATAGGAGAAATTGCGCCCCTGGAGCAGCGGGTCATCCGAAAAATCGATGCCGGGGACAAGGTTCTGGGTACAGAACGCCACCTGTTCGGTTTCCGCATGGACATTGGCCGGGTTGCGATCCAGCACCAGCCGCCCGATGACGCGCAGCGGCACGATTTCCTCGGGGATCAACTTGGTCGCGTCGAGATGGTCGAAATCGAACCCGGCAGCATCATCCTCGCTGAACAGTTGGACGCCAAGCTCCCATTCGGGAAAATTTCCCGATTCTATGGCGTTATACAAGTCACGGCGGTGATAATCCGGGTCGGCACCGTTGATCTTGACGGCTTCGTCCCAGACCACCGATTGCAGGCCGAGCTTGGGTGTCCAGTGGAACTTGACGAAGGTCGATTTGCCGTCTGGATCGACGAGGCGGAAGCTGTGCACGCCGAAACCCTGCATCATCCGAACCGAGCGCGGGATGGTGCGGTCCGACATTTGCCACATCACCATATGCATGGCTTCGGGCGTCATCGCGATCCAGTCCCAGAAAGTGTCGTGTGCCGAAGCCGCCTGCGGGAACCCGCGATCGGGTTCCTCCTTCACGGCGTGCGCCAGATCGGGGAATTTCATGGCGTCCTGGATGAAGAAAACCGGGATATTGTTGCCGACAAGGTCCCAATTGCCCTGCTTTGTGTAGAATTTGACCGCAAAGCCGCGGACATCGCGCGCCAGATCGGCCGATCCGCGGTTGCCGGCCACGGTTGAAAAACGCGCGAACACCGGCGTTCTTTCGCCGGTTTCACCAAGCACCAAGGCGGTGGTGAGGTTCGAAAGGCTGTCGGTCAATTCGAAATAGCCATGTGCCGCAAGGCCACGCGCATGAACGACGCGTTCGGGGATACGTTCGTGGTCGAAATGGAAAATCTTTTCGCGCAGCACCATGTCTTCGAGCAGCAACGCGCCGCGCGGGCCGGCCCGCAGGCTGTTGTGGTCGTCGCTGGTCGGCATGCCCTGGTTGGTGGTCATCACCATCTGGCCCGGGCCGGCGACCTGGTGCAATTCGCCACCGATGCCGGTGACGGTTGCGGCGAGCGGTTCGTCTTGTTTCGTCATCGGAAGCTCTTTCTGCTGGGGCGGTGAAACAACAACGCACATCTCGGCAAAGGCGCTCCACGCGGCAGGCAAAATTGCCGGTCAATCGATCGAGCAGCGCAGGAACAGCTGAACCAGACCGTGCGCTCACACGTTAAGCGTGCAGGCATGGCTCACCAGAAGGGCGATTATATGGTGTCACACTTTCCCGTGGTCTGCGTCGGCGGATCAGCCGGCGGCCTCGACGCCTATACTCGGCTGTTGAAAAACCTTCCAGACGACATGGGCGTCGCAATCGTGATCGTGAACCACCTGCGAACAGTATCGACAAGGCTGCATGAGATACTGCCGCGCTTTACACCGATGCCCGTCGAACTGATTTCTGACCGGTTGGACATACGCCCGAATTGCGTATTCATCATACCCGAAAAACGGGATCTCCACGTCCTCAACGGCGAGTTTCGGCTGAAGCCGATTTCAAAGCCGCATGGATGGCCCGATGTTATCACTGTCTTTTTGCGCTCGCTGACCGAGAATTGGACCGGACAACTGATTGCGGTCATTGTTTCGGGCTATGACGGAGATGGAGCGGCAGCCCTGTGCGGTATCAGAGACGTAGGGGGCATCACGATTGCCCAGGAGCTCGATACCGCCGTCCAGCCTGACATGCCGCAAAGCGCCATCGATAGCGGCTGCATAGATTTCATTCTTTCGCCTGAAGGAATTGCGCTCAAGATCCGGGAAATCGCGAACCGGCAGTCGCCCGATTGTTGATGCAGCCATAACGCATTGTCCGCTGCCATCGCGAACAACCCCGAAATCGCGGTTCAAAATCCGGTAAACCAGGCGTTGGCGCCGACAGCTTCGGTTGAGTATGCCGAACACGCCCTCGACGCGTCCCCGGATGCGGCCCATCCCGCTGCTGCGGACAATGGCAATCAGCCCGTTTGTGATGCTTGGTGGGCCGTTGCATCACCTTGATCGGTGCATTGTCCTGCGGCTGGATCGACAGGCCGATGGCGATCCGGGGTGCAATACCGGATGCCGGTTCGCGACCGGCGGCTTCACTGCTTGATGGCCGCACCCATCACCGCGCCAAGGCCCGAGCAACCTCGACGACCGTGAGTTGGTGGTGCTGCCCGAAATACGTCGGCGACACCTCCAGTGACGGTTCGACGAAATGCTTTACGGCTTGGATGGCGCCCCGCACGCTGTACTCCGTGGTGAACACGATGCCGTCGGGTATCTCCACAAACTGTCCGACAAGGGCGAAGTTCCTTGAACCGGCCGGCACCACCGCGGGACGGTCGCCAACGGCTCTGCTGAGAAACTGGCTGTTGCAGTAAGGCAACAGGCAGGGGATGCAGGTGGAGGTGTCGAGGAGCTCGGCTTTCTCCGCTTCGTCATGGTCGAACTGCAGATGACCCAACAGTTCTTCCAGAATCTCGCGGCCCGTGCAGTCAGCCATGGTCTTTTTCACGAACTTGCCGATCTTGTCGCTGCCCAGCGCCGTCACCCAGATGACGCATGTGTCGCGCGGTTTGTCCGGGAACAAAGGCTGGCGGTAGGTGTGGAGATGCAGGATCCACGGCGACGCAGTGAGGGGCAGTGGGCTCTGCCGGCCCATCTGGCGCTCCACCAGCCACTCGAACTTGCGCTGGAACAAACCGCCGCGAAAGGTGACGGTGAAGGTCGTCATCGTGGACTGCGAGATGTCGCGCAGGAACTGGTCGGGGTGGCCGAAGCCGGGCTGCTTGGCGGCGATCTTTTGCCATAACGTCCACGCGCCGCCCAAATTCTCGCCGTCAACCGCGGGCCTGTCGACCGGGCGGTCATCGGCGCCGAACGAGGCGTTGCTGACCATGGAGCCGATGGTCAGGAAAACGTAGTCGGTGTCGCGCACCGGGATGGAGGGTTTGGGGGCGCCGTCCCCGGTCTCGTAGTGCATGTTCACGCCCTTCTTCTGCATGAAGCGAAGGGCGGGCAGGACGAACGAGTGGAAGTTGGTATGGCGGGAGCGCTCCAGCGCGATCATCGTGTCCATGTTCGGCATTTCGTGAAAGAAGAGGTGCATGTAGCGCTTCATCTCCACCGCGGAATGCCACAGCTGGAAGGCAAACATGGCACGCCACATGTACCAGAAGTTGCTGGTGAAAAATGTCTCTCCGAACATGTCGGTGATCTTTGCGCCATCGGCGATCAGGGATTCGGGCGTGGCCATGAGTTTGGCCATGTTCAGCTTTTCAGCCGTATCCAGCCCAAGTTGATAGCCGGTGTCCTTCTCGCCGTTCGCGTGCATAAGACGAACAACCGTATAAACCATGCATTCCGCATGGTTCTTTTGATGGTCTTGCAGACAGGATTCACTGTCGTTGTAGGGAATGATCGACCATAGTTCCTTGGTGCAGGCATACACCTTGTCTTTGAACTCGAGACTGCCTTGCATGAAATAGGCCGGCTGGCCGTTCACCACGACCTCGGAGGCATCAAGGCTTCCGCCAACAAGATGATTGTCGCCCATTTGCTCGAAAATATGGATCTTCGATGGATTGAAGTCTGCCTTCGGGATCAGATACATCGCAGCCGCGATCGAACCCAGGCCAAGTCCATTGAGATAGACGGCGGCGCCCGCGTTTTCAGTGTTCTTCATTTGGACATTCCTCTGCATTTTTCAGCAAGCGGCGCGGTCGGGGATGTCGTCGAGCGGCCCGCCCATGCGGCGAAGCGACTTCCATGTGATTTCCGCGCCAATGAAGTGCAGAATCGCCGATTGTACGCAATTGCCAGGTTTCCGCGCGAACGTTCGCGGCACTTTGCGCTTCCGCCATCCGGTTGCCGGCATGAAGTAATTCTCCGAAAAGTTGGCCTTCGGATCAGAAACCAGCTTGCCAATTCAAAGCCAAAGGTACGTCCTGACTTTGCAGTGGATTATGCCGACTCTCAGGAACAGGCTCGAAACTACTCAGACCAGTTCGGATTTGAGCGTCTTGACCAGAAGGGCGGTGAAGCCAACACCGTCTCGACCATCGCATCGTCGTAGCGATTACCCTTGCGCTTGGACCCCTTCATGCAAGCGGAACCAGAACAGCGATAGACTCGTTTGCGTAACGTGATGACAATGCGAGGCACATCGGAATCGTGAGCGGAGCTGCATCCGCTTACGTGTTCAAGCCGCATGAGCGGCCAACGCTTCCCGGGTCGCCTGCCAACCCCGAGCATCCGATTGGCCGCAGGACCGGTTATCTGCTGGCGGCGATCATTGTCGGGATGACCGGCGGACTGGGCAGCGCCCTGCTGACCGTCAACCTGCCGTTTGTCCAAGGCACGCTTGGCCTATCGCCCGGCGAGGCGGCCTGGCTGCTGGCGGCCTATTATATGACCAACGTCACGGCCAACCTGCTGTTGATCAAGTATCGGCAGCAGTTCGGTTTGCAGCCATTCGTCCGTTACGTGCTCGCGACCTATGCCCTGGCGACGTTTGCGCATCTGTTCATCAACGATTTCTGGTCGACGCTGGCGGTTCGCGCCATCAGCGGGCTGGCGGCAACCGGGTTGAGCACCCTGGCGATCCTGTATTTCATGCAGGGCCTGCCCCCGGCAAACCGGCTCATGGGCATCATGCTGGGGATCAGCGTCCCGCAGATTGCCGTGCCGCTGGCGCGCGTGCTCTCTCCCGGGTTGCTGACATGGGGTGACTGGCGCATGACCTATGTCTTCGAATGCGGCCTTGCGCTGGCGACTTTGGCCGCGGTCACCGTGCTGCCCTTGCCCCCCAGCGAGCGATCGCGTCCCTTTGAACGCGCGGATTTCCTGACCTTCGGCTTGCTTGCGCCGGGCCTTTGCCTGCTGATTGCGGTGCTTTGCCAAGGCAGGCTGTTGTGGTGGACGGAAACCCCCTGGATCGGCTTCGCGCTGGTGGCGGCCGCCATCCTGATCACGGCGGCGCTCTTGATCGAACATGATCGCGCCAACCCGCTGATCAACACGCGCTGGCTGGGCACCGGCGCCATCCTCCGGCTGATGGTCATCGCCGCGTCGGTTCGCATCCTGCTTTCCGAACAAAGTTTCGGCTCGGTCGGGTTTCTGACCGTGGTCGGCATGGGCGTCGAACAGATGATGATGCTCAACATAGTCGTCGTACTGGCGTCGATTGCGGGTATCATCGTGATGATGGCGACGTTTCGCCCCCACGACGTCGCCCTGCCGATCGGCATCGCCATCCTGATGATCGCCGTTGCCGCCTTCATGGATGCGAGCGCAACGAACCTGACTCGCCCGGCCAATTTCTACCTGACGCAGTCGATGATCGGCTTTGCATCGGTCCTCTTCCTTGGCACGGCGATGGTGATCGGCATGGCCCGGACGCTGCTTTCCGGCCCGAAGAATCTGGTCAGTTTCGTCGTCCTGTTCAGCGTCAGCCAGAGCATCGGCGGGCTGGCGGGTTCGGCTGTTCTCGGCACTTTCCAGACGGTGCGCGAGAAATTCCACTCGCACGAGCTGGTCCAGCGCATCGCGCTCACCGACCCTCTGGTCGCCATGCGCATCCGGGCCGGCGGCAGCGCGATCGACGGTGTCGTGACCGATCCCGACCAGCGCAGTGCGCAAGGGCTGCTCCTGCTGGGCCGACAGGTGGCGCGCGAAGCCAACATCCTCGCCTTCAACGATTTGTTCTTCCTGGTCGGCGTGCTCGCCACCGCTGCACTGCTGTGGACGGTTGCGATCCGCATTTCGATGCGCCGCCGGGGCGAGGTGTCGCCCATCATCCTGCTTCAGCAACGGATGCAGGCGACATCGGCCGCGGTGACGACGCGTGCCTGACGTCTCGAAAGGGCCAAGCGGCAAGGTGGAAGCGCCCGACAGATGGTCGCCGCCGGCACGTTCGCGCCGAACGACGGTGTTTGCCGTCGCGGCCGCGCTGCTTGCCGTCCTCGTCATCCTTTATGCATGGCAGCTCTTGCCCTTTGCCGGAAACACCGAACGCACCGACAACGCCTATGTGAAGGGCAGCGTGACGATCATCAGCCCCCAGGTCAGCGGCTATGTGACATCGGTGCCCGGGGTCGATTTCGCGCCGGTGCGGCAAGGAAATATCCTGGCGACGATCGACGACAGGATCTATCGCGCCCGTGTTGCGCAGGCGCGGGCCAATGTTGCGGCGCAAAATGCCACGCTGTCGAACTCGGTACAGGCCGAGCGATCGCGCAATGCCGCGCTGGGTTCGCAGGACGCCGGGATTGCCAATGCGCAGGCGCAGCTTGTTCGCGCGCAGGCCGACATGCAGCGGGCGGATGCCCTTGTCGCCGACGGGTCGATATCGGCGCGCGAACGCGACCAGACCCGTGCGGCGCTGTTGCAGGGGCAGGCGGCGCTCGCCCAGGCACGATCGGCGCGCCTGATCGGCGAGCAGGACATCCGTTCGGTGCAGGTCGGTCGCGGGGGGCTGCGAGCCGGGGTCGAAGGTGCCGGCGCGCAGCTGCGGTTGGCGCAGATCGATCTCGACAACACCATTATCCGCGCCCCGGCCGCTGGCCAGTTGGGCGAGATCGGCGTGCGCCGCGGTGCGTTCGTGACCGCCGGAACACAGCTGATGTTTCTGGTGCCGCGTGCCAACTGGATCATCGCCAACTTCAAGGAGGCCCAGACGCGTGACATGCGCGCCGGACAGCGTGCCATTTTCACGGTCGATGCGCTGGGCGGCGCCGAAATGACCGGGCGGATCGAGAGCATGGCCCCCGCCGCCGGGTCCGAGTTCGCGGTTCTCAAGCCCGACAATGCGACCGGCAATTTCGTCAAGGTCGCGCAGCGGATCGCGGTGCGGATCGGGATCGATAAAGGGCAGGCGCTCGCCGATCGCCTGCGGCCCGGCATGTCGGTCGAAGTGCGCATCGCGACGCGGCAATGATCAAGCCCTTGGCGATGCCTGTCGTGCTGGCCCTTGGGCTTGCTGGCTGCGCCGGGCCTTCGACAGAGCTGGCACACGTCGCACCGGTGACGCCGCCGCCCCAATGGCGGACCGATGCCGGAGCGGGCACCGTGTCCGACGCGCAATGGTGGCAGCGCTTCGGCGATCCCAAGCTGACCGCACTTGTCGAGCGCGGCCTTGCCAACAACAGCGACATCGGCATCGCGATCGGCCGCCTTCGGGAAGCGCGCGCGCAGGAGCAATTGGCGCGTGCCCAGCTGTTCCCGATGCTCGATGCCGGGTTGGGCGCCGCGGCATCGCGCGCTGTCAGCCCGTTCGGAACATCGGTGCAAGCGATCGGGGCGCAGCCGACGCTGCAGATCGCCTATGAACTGGATCTGTTCGGAAGGCTTGGGGACCAATCCGCGGCGGCGCGCAACGCCTTTCTGGCCAGTGCTGCGGCGCGCGATGCGACGCGGCTGTCGGTCGCGGCGGCCATCGCCAGCGGCTATGTCACGCTGTGTGCGCTCGATGCACGTCTTGGCCTTGCGCAGCGGACGCTCGACGCGCGGCGCGAGGCGCTGCGGCTCGCAAGGTCGCGGACGCGTACCGGCTATTCGCCGCTGCTCGAATTGCGCCAGGCCGAAGCCGAATATCAGGCAACGCAGCAGATCATTCCGCAGGCGCAACTTGCGATCGCACGCCAGGAAAACGCGCTCGGCGTGCTGGTCGGCGACGTGCCGGGCCGGCTCGCACGAACATCGGCGCTGGGCCGTATCGCGCAACCCGCGATCCCTGCGGGCCTGCCCTCCGAACTGCTGCGACGCCGTCCCGATGTGGCCCAGGCCGAGTTCCAGCTGGCGGCCAGCGACCTGTCGCTCGCTGCCGCGCGCAAACGCTTTCTGCCGCAAGTGCGGTTGACGGGTGGGGCGGGCGTTGCCCTTTCCTCCTTGCTCGGCGATCCGATCGCGCTGTGGTCGATCGGCGGCAGCATTCTGGCGCCCTTGTTCGAGGGAGGCCGCCTGACGGCCCAGGCGGACGCGGCCGGAGCACAGCGCGACCAGGCTGCCTGGGCTTATCGCCGCGCTGCGCTCAATGCGTTGCGCGACGTGGAGGACGCGCTGGCGGCGAACCAGCGCCTGGCAGAGCAGCGGGCAGCGATCACGGCGCAGCGCGACGCGCTGGACGGCGCACTTCGGCTTGCGACCAATCGCTTTGACGCCGGCTACTCACCGTACCTCGAACAACTCGATGCCCAACGGGCGCTGCTGTCCGCCGAACTATCGCTCATTCAGATCGAGGCCGATCAGCTGAATAACCGGGTCGTCCTGTTTCAGGCTCTGGGTGGGGGGTGGGCGGGCGCTGATCCTGTGGGCGGCACGAATTCATGAACCTGAAGACCGTGATGCGCGCCGGCTGACGTTGGCGCAGGGGGAACGCACGGAGCGCCAGATCGTTCAGTTCGTGTCCCCTTTGCCGGAACCCAGGATCATGGTCATGTACCGTTCGCCACCGACCGCGCCGCTGCGATACGACGCAACGATGGAGACTGCGGAGCCCGACGAGGCGCAGACCGAACAGGGTCTGATCGACAGCATGCACAGGATCCTGGAAATCACCTGGAAGGACGGCGGCCATGCTATTCGCTCGGTACATGCAAAAAGCCATGGCCTGCTGGCCGCCGAGTTGATCATCGCCGACCCGCTGCCCGACGTTCTGGCACAGGGGCTGTTCGCGCGACCTGGGCGCTATCCGGCCATCATGCGCTTTTCGACGACACCCGGCGATTTGCTCGATGACAGGGTTTCGACGCCGCGTGGGTTGGCGATCAAGGTGCTCGATGTCGATGGACCACGGCTTCCCGGTTCGCAGGAAAACCGCACGCAGGATTTCGTGATGGTCAACGGCAAGACGTTCGGTGCACCGACGGGCAAGGCGTTCCTCGGGACGCTCAAATTGCTCGTTCCGACGACAGACGTCGCGCCGGGGCTCAAAATCGCGTTGTCGAGCGTGCTGCAACTCGCCGAGCGTGGCCTGGAGGCGGTTGGCAGTAAAAGCGGCACGCTGATTGCGCTTGGTGGTCATCCCGAAACCAACGTGCTCGGGGAAAGCTTCTTCGGCCAGCTGCCGATCCTTTACGGCGCCTACATCGCCAAGTTCGCGCTGATTCCGGTTCCCGCCAACCTTGTCGCATTGACCGGCGCCAAGGTCGATCTCGACGACAACCCCGATGGCCTGCGCGCAGCAGTATTGGCCGAGTTCGCCCGCGCGGGCGGCGAATGGGAGTTCCGCGTGCAACTCGCCACCGATCTCGAAACAACCCCGATCGAGGATCCGGTGGCGGTCTGGCCGGAAGACACGACGCCGTTTATTACCGTGGCGCGATTGGTTGCAGCGCCGCAAACGGGGTGGAGCGATCTGCGGCGAAGGGCAGTGGACGACGGGATGGCGTTCAGCCCATGGCATGGACTGGCGGCGCACCGCCCGCTCGGCGCCATGATGCGATTGCGCAAGCCGGTGTACGCGATGTCGGCCGATTTCCGCGCGGGACATAATCGGTGTCCGGTCCTCGAACCAGGATCATTGGCCGACTTTCCAGATTGAGCCTCGTATCGCTTCATATGCCAGTCGCTGCAGAGTCAGTAGCCACTGATCAACATGTCGACTGCGTTCATGATCGTGGTGTGCTTGCTGGCAAGTGACGTGACGAACGGACCGCACTCGCGCCGCGCAATGGCCGCTGCGAACTGCGTCACCATCACATAACCCTGACCTTCGATCTCGAAGACTGGATTGAGCCGCCGGGCCGGCTGCGGTGCGTTCTCCGGACGTTGCAGCGGTACCACGAAACGCGTGTTCAGATCGCGCAAGAGATCTGACTGGCAATCGAGCAGAAGGTCGGCACCGCCGGTGCCGCGGTAGACATCGAACCGCGCCATCAGAACTGGCGATTGCCGGCCAGGGGCAGCCCGCGCGCCTCCACGAAGGCGTTCGAGGATGCCAGCGCCTCACGGTTTTCGTCCGCCCATCTCTCAGCCCGGGTTTTTGCGAGTTGTTCGATGATCCCGCGCTCGCACGCCTGAGAAAGGTTGATACCGAGCGAGCGAGCCTCATCAACGAGGGCGCGGTCCAGGGAGACGTTGGTCGGCCGCCGCTGCGTCCGCTGCGCGGTCTTCGGTTCTGGTGAAATCATCACAGCTTCCTGCGCATACAACATGCGCACGATAGATCGACGATCAATGCTTGGCAACACAGGAGCGCATGTGGCGCGGCCCCGTCCGTCCCCGCGCCGACGCGCACTTCATCAAGACGTTGCAGCCGACCCGCAGCTGAGGCGTTGTAATTTCGCAACCGCAACCGGAGCAACGCCATGCACGAGAATATCCGCGAGAATATGGAAATCATTGGCGCCGACGGCGTCCATGTCGGCACCGTCGACAAGGTCGAAGGCGGCCGCATCAAACTGACCAAGAAGGATTCGGGAGGCGCCGGCTTTGGTGGCGGGCATCAGGACCATCATCATTACATCCCGCTCGGCCTCGTCGCCGCTGTAGGAGACCAGGTTCGCCTCTCCGCCAACGGCGACGTAGCCGTGACTTTCGAACAAGAACAAAGGGGCGAGCAGATCGAAGACGACCGGCAAGGCCCCGCAGGATAGACCGTTCAGGCAAACACGCCGATCTGCTCCGATGACAGACACCGGCCCGCAAGAAGCCAAAGGGCAAGTTACTGACACTATCGACGGGTCCGGCGGCGTAACTTCCTGGCGAAAGTCGCGACGCCCTCCTCACCGCAAGGCCGCGGCGTGCGGTCTCATTTCTGAAAAGCATTGAGCATCGACAGCGACAATCGGTACCCGGACAAGGCATCCCAGAGTCGCGGCGGCTTTCTTCGCTCGGCACTGGCGGTGTTGCTTGTTCAACGCAAGGCGCTGCCTTGACCGCCGTGCAACAGCGCGCAAACCGAAGCCGAGTATTTCACCGATGTCCAAGATCGTAAATGGGGCAAGCTTGCAGCCACTTTCGGGCGCCCCACCGAAACAGATCATTCTTCTTTTGCACGGCTATGGTTCAAGCGGTGCCGATCTGATTGCGATGGCACCGCACTGGCGTCAGAATTTGCCTGACACACTGTTCCTCGCCCCAAATGCCCCCCAGCGCGCTGGCTCCGGCTACCAGTGGTGGCCGCTGCAGAGCTTTACGCCGCACGCCCTGGCGGCGGGCACCGCTCTGGCAGCGCCTGCCATAGACGCTTTCATCGATCGCAAGCTTGGCCAATATGGTTTGTCGGAAGCCGACATGGCGATAGTCGGCTTCAGCCAGGGCACCATGATGGCCTTGCAAGTCGGGCTGACCAGACGGACCGCGCCGGCTGCGGTTGTGGGCTATTCGGGAATGTTTGTGGGGGCCGCTGGCTTGGCGCATCAGAATCCAACAAAACCGCCGGTCCTTCTGGTCCACGGGTCCGCAGATCCTGTCATTCCTGTTGCCGCGCTCCACGCAGCGAAAGCTGATCTCCACAAGCTTGGGATCAAAGCTGCGACGCACGTGTCTGCAGGGTTAGGTCATAGCGTCGATGTTGCCGGATTGAGGCTTGGGCTCGACTTCATCGCCAAGGGCTTCGGCGCCGAAAGGTGACCTGCTTGCGGTGGCCGCCCTGTTCGAGCGCTTCACCGCGCAGTCGATAGGGGTAGACAATACGCAGATTCAGGTCGCCGAGCCACGCCAGCCTGGCGCGCCCAACCCGCCGATATCGCCGGCCAACGGGGCTGGGGGCATCGATTTTTGGCGTTTAGGATCAGCTTTCGACAGCAAACGCCCGGTCGAACGCGGCCTCAAGCTGGGCATTGGTGCCGCGCATACCTTCGATGACGCGCTTTGCCCATTCAAAATATTCCCGGCGCCGCTCCTCCGGCCAATCCGCCGGAGGCGTCGCGGAGAGATCACGCAGGTTGCAGGTCTTGTCGGCCAGTTTGACCAGTTTGGCGCGGGGAGAGGCGTTGGCGGCGTGCTCGATCTGGAGCATCTTGCGGACCGGCTTGTCGAGCGCCTTGTTGTCGGTCACCTCGGCAACGACATCGGCAATTTCGCGACCAAAGACCCTGACCAGTTCTTCATGGGTCGTCTCGGTGTCCTCGATCGTGTCGTGCAGGATGGCGGCGCAAAGCACGACATGATCGGTAATGCCGCCTTCGTTGACGAGGATGTCTGCCAGAGCGATCGGGTGGTTCATATAGGGCGAGGCACCGACATCCTTGCGGCACTGATCGCGGTGCTTGTGCGCGGCAAAGGCCAGCGCCTGAAAGACCTTGCGGGTCTCGGTAAATGACAATCCGATGGTGGTGCTGGAAGCTGACAAAAGCGTCTCCTTGCTGGTGTTCATCGCCAGCATAAAACAACCCTGTGCCAAACCGGGTCATGGTCAGCTGAATCAGGGCAGGGCGGGCCAATCCGGCATCGTCTCGGGCAGCAGATCACGCAGCGCCGCGGGCTCGATGACCTCGACGTGACGACCCCAGGTCATCAAATGCCATGCCATTTCAAGGAGGCCTCCGGCGTGGAAGCGGACGAGCATGGTGCCATCGTCGCGGTCCTCTACCGTCTGGCTGGGGTGAAACTGGAGCTGCCGGGCGATCGGTGCTGCCTCGGCGCTGAACCGCCAGACGACGTCGACCGGGTCCTCCTCATAGACGCCGAACGACGGAGCGACGAACTCGCTGAGGTTGAAATCGGGGTCGCGATCGAAGCTGTCGGCAAGCAAGCGCAGCTTGGAGATCTGCGGCAGGCTGTAGAACCGGATTGCCGGGGCAGCGGCACCCGGCGCGGGGGCTTCGGGGTAGAAAATGGCATAATGCCGGCCAAGAACGTCGGCCTAGGTCCATCCCGTGAAGCGTTCGGCGCCGATGTTCCGCGTCGTCCCCATCCCGGCGGTGTCGATCGTGTAGATGGCGTGATCGCGCGCGGAATCGATCAGGATATCGATTTTTTTGCAGGGGTACGCCACCGGGTTTTCGTTTGCGGCAGCACGTTCGCGCGCCCGTTCGGCGTTGAGGCCCAGGACAAGAATGCCAAGCGCAATGACAAGGAAAACCCCCGCGTGAAGGTCGGAAGTGAATGGCGAATGCGGATCGATTCTGGAAAAATACAGGCTGATCAGGAACGCCAGGAAGGTCGCTCACAGTGCCGGTGCAAAGCCCAGCCAGATCGATGCCGCGCGTGTCGGCAGCACGAAAATCAGGGCGGGTGCGTCATTCGGTAATGTTCATGAACAACGATGAGCGACGTTAAATCGGGATCACGCCGATATTCCAAGCCTGTTTTTGCCCCTGTTTTTGACGGGCGCCGCTACGCCTCGCTGACGACCTTTGCCGACCAGCGGTTTTCAAGTTTCGATTTCATCTTCTTTTCGTTGATGAGCAACGTCCTGAAAACCCGTCGCTTGCCGGGGTCGAGCGGCATCGAGAGCAACTTTTCGAAATGGTCGATATTGTTCGCTGTAATCCACTTTTCCATCGCTCGACTCCTGTTCCTGCCTACAGTGCCTTGCCCTATCATATCCCATAAATATCTGATTTACCTCCCGTCTGCTCGGTGCCGGGCACATGGACGAAAATAAATATTCAGCAAGTGTATAGCAACATTAGCATATTTGCGATACTGTAAAACTTGCAGAAAATGTCTGAGAAAAAAATTATACCGACATCGTTGGTTGAAATTTGCTCACGATCGCGCCGTAAAAGAGGGGCATCTTGATTTCAGACAATCATTTTGCTAACCGGTTTATTTCATCGATTCCGCAAGATGACTATGAGTTATTGGCGCCGTTCTTTCGATTTTCAGAATTGATAAAGCGCACTGTTATTATTGAAGGCGGCGACCAGATCGAACAGGTTTACTCGCCGCACAATGGCA
This sequence comes from Acetobacteraceae bacterium, assembly GCA_014377905.1. Taxonomy (GTDB): domain Bacteria; phylum Pseudomonadota; class Alphaproteobacteria; order Acetobacterales; family Acetobacteraceae; genus CAITOL01. The sequence goes on from JACMOQ010000299.1 coordinate 14,165, forward strand.
TCCTCTCGCTCGTCGTCGTGCTCCAAAGTGGGGCAGCAGTCGAAGTGGCGATGGTCGGCAGCGATGGGCTGTTCGGCGCCCTTTCGGCGCTTGATGGCAAGATTTCATTGAACACGGCTGTGGTGCAGATCGGCGGGACCGGATCGGTAATCTCGACCACCGACCTTCGGGCAGTCGCTGCGAAAAGCGAAAATTTCCGCGGGCTTTTGATGCGGCACGAGCAGGTGATCTTTGCCCAGGCGCTGCGGCCGCCGGCCCCAGACCCCAATCATTGAATCGCGTTCCAGCGCCCGAGGGTGTCGCCAATCAAAATGGGTTCTGGGGCCAGCGGCCCCAGCCGCCGGAGGTCCTTTTGCTCGCAATCGCGCCTAACGACCCAACCGGCGGGCGAAATCCATGATCAGCGCCGCATGTTCGTCGGGCGCTTCTTCGTGCGCAAGATGGACCAGGGTCGGCAGGATCAAGGCTTCGCCGTGCGGCAGGCGGGCGGCGA